>NZ_AUTI01000393.1:0-46497 GCF_000497995.1 Pseudoalteromonas sp. TB25 | reverse complement strand
AAGCCGATGACGAAGTATTCTTTATTGCCGCTACAAAACATATACGCGCAGTAATGAACGAGCTACAAAAACTTGAGCGTTCGTACAAAAAAATTATGATAGCTGGTGGCGGTAACATTGGGGCAGGCCTTGCCCGCTCACTTGAAAAAAACCACACCGTTAAACTAATTGAACGCAGTAAAGAACGTGCTGAGCAACTCTCAGAAATGCTCGATAACACGGTCGTTTTTTGTGGTGACGCATCTGATCAAGAACTGCTCTCAGAAGAGCATATTGAACAAGTAGATGTGTTTATCGCTGTAACCAACGACGATGAAGCAAACATTATGTCAGCCATGCTTGCAAAACGTATGGGCGCACAGAAAACCATGGTGCTTATCCAGCGTGGTGCTTACGTTGATTTGGTACAAGGCGGCGAAATAGATATTGCCATATCGCCACAACAAGCAACAATATCAGCGTTATTAACGCACGTACGCCGTGGTGATATTGTTAATGTGTATTCACTGCGTAAAGGTGCGGCAGAAGCCATAGAAGCGGTTGCTCATGGTGATGAAAGCACATCTAAAGTTGTTGGTCGCGCGATTGCCGACATAAAACTTCCAGCGGGTACAACTATTGGCGCAATAGTACGTAATGACGATGTACTGATAGCTCACGATGATACAATTATTATGTCGGGCGATCATGTCATTATGTTTTTAATCGACAAAAAACATATTACCGTTGTAGAAAAACTATTCCAAGTAAGTGCTATATTCCTTTAACTAGTTACGCTAATTAGTTAATTTAAAATACAAAAAAGCCGCTGACTAAGGCGGCTTTAGTGGAGTATCTTCGAATATTGATTACTGTACCTTTGAAAACTCTTCTTTAGAGATTTCACCATTTCCATCAGTATCTAAATCATCAAAAATCTTCACAAGTTGAGGGTTAACCTTCGCTTCTTCCATTGTAATCGCACCGTCGCCATCTGCATCAAAAGAGGCAAAATCTACTGCAGCATATGCTGCTGATGAAGATGCTAAAACGATAACTGCAAGTGTTGTATTGAATGTTTTCATAATAATATTCCTAGTAATATGGGAAGTCCTTTTCAAAGATCCCTGACTGTGAAAAATGTTTAATCTGAAAAAAGATTAGTAATTAGCGAATTCTTCTTTAGAAAGCTCGCCGCTACCGTCGGTATCTAGCTCAATAAATTCAGCCATTAAATCGGTATCGACAGCCGCTTCGCTTGGGCTAATTGTGCCGCTACCATCGATATCAAGGCTGTCAAAATCTGATGCTGCAAATGCAGCTGAAGAAGATGCTAGTACTATAAGTGCTAATGCTTTATTTAAATGTTTCATAACTTAATCCTTCAATGTTCTATCAAAAAAATTGCTTCGTTTAACTTAAAACGTAATTTTTCACTTCCTTGTTATCCTCTTTCGTAAGCTCCCTTGCCTACTTAGGTTGTCTTTGGCAACTCAGGATAAATACTTTTTAATTAAGCTTCTGAAAATTCTTCTTTTGATAACTCACCATTTTGGTCAGTATCAAGCTCAGAAAACATGCTCATTAATTTTGCGTCTACTGATGCTTCTGCTTGGCTAATTGTGCCACTGCCGTCTACATCAAGTGTGTCAAAATCTGTTGCTGCAAAAGCGGCTGAAGAAGATGCAATAGCGATAAGTGCTAAAGTTTTATTAATGCTTTTCATAATATGTATCCTTCAAATTTATGTGTGTGCGATTAAGTATTTCACTTTGAATCACGATTTCGTTCAGTACACCCTGACTATTACAACTTAAATGCCAACATTGAAAAGCCATGAACTTTCAACAAGTTAAAAACAAAACATACAATAAGTAGGAATTTTCAGAGTCATTACTGTTGCCTTTTCGCAACACGCTTTAGAGGTGAAAAACTAAAGTCATTAAAAACAAATAGTTATGTTTATATAAAAAGATACATTTTAAAATGTAGAGCTATAAAAGGAGGGATTTTAAAAAATAATTAAGGTTAATTTTAACGAAGTAGCTATAACAACAAAAAACAAGCCATAACAAAAAATACGTAAAGCATTGTTTTAACTGAATAATATTTTTAATTATATAAAAACAAAAAAACACTTTATAAATACTCACGTAAAACGACATTTTGTTGCAAATAAGCGAAAAACGATTTAGTCAACGGTGGGCTCAAGCGCAGATGGGTCTATAAAATGCTCTTTCATAAAGGTTTTCATTTCATCCTCGCTTGCTAGTAGCTTAATTCCGCAGTGCACACCTGCGACATGCTCTTTAACACTGCAAATTTCACCTTCAAAATCTTTATCACTACTATTGAGTACGACAGTGCATTGCATATCTTTAATACCTTCAGCTTGCTGATCGCCTCTAATATCAAACATTACACCAGTGAGTGAAATGTCCTTAATAAGGCCTTCAAGCACTCTATCGTCACTTAGTTTTAGCTTTGCAGGTAACAAGGTAGGTATGCGTGTTTGCGAGCGTAGCGCAAATAGCTGCACTTGCTTAGGAAAATTAATAAAGACGAGTTTAGCGGGATGAGAGGCTACTGACATAATTTGCTGGCGAAACGCAATAACTTGCCCNCCCGCCACTGCCTTCAATCAGTGCTCTTACAACAACCATTACACCATCACGTAAATAGTCACTCGCTGCAGGTAAACGCTTAGCATTGGGATAATTTAAAATAATAAACTGTTTATCGAGTAAACCAACTAATTCAGTTTTAACACGCTTACTGCTTGTAGGTGTTAATATTTCTAGGTCAACTAAACTGCCTACACCTATATGCTTTAGCTTTTCTAAATTTGTTGGCATATCCCTTTTTCCAATATTTTGTAATTTAAAACTTAAGCCGCTCGTTTATCCACGCCAAAAAGTAGGCGTAAATAACACTAATAAAGTAAATATTTCTAGGCGACCAAACACCATTGCAATAGTAAGCAACCATTTAGCACCATCGGTTATAGCACCATAATGCGACGCTACATCTCCTAAGCCAGGCCCTAAGTTATTTAAACAAGCCGCAGTGGCTGAGAACGCAGTTATGTTATCCATACCCGTGCCCATAAGCGCTAACATGATAATAATAAATACAAGCGCATAAGCAGAGAAAAAACCCCACACGGCTTCTACTACTTTGTCTGGCAACGCCTTACGACCCAGCTTGATTGAATATATAGCCCGTGGGTGCACTAAACGATTGAGCTCACGCACGCCCTGCAAATAAAGTAAAAATACGCGCACTACTTTCATACCACCACCGGTAGAGCCTGCACAGCCACCAATAAAGCTCGAAAATATAAGTAAAATAGGTAAAAACAAAGGCCATGTTGAAAAGTTATCAGTAGCAAAGCCTGCTGTTGTACTCATTGAAACAGCTTGAAATAACGCCTGATCGAGGGTTTCATCGCCATTAGCAAATATTTCGTTAGAGGAAAGTACGGTAAAACAAATAACCACCAGCGCTAATTGAATACACAAAAACACCTTAAACTCAGGGTCTCTGATATAAACTTGTATGTTTCGGCTCGCCACTGCGGCGTAATGCAGGGAGAAGTTAACAGCGGCAATAATTAAAAAGAACACACAAATAAAGTTAATTACAGGGCTGTCGAAGTGCCCCATGGAGGCGTCGTAAGTAGAAAAACCACCTATCGCCACCGTTGAGAATGCATGACATATAGCATCAAACCACTCCATTCCTGCAGCCCAATAAGCCAGCATACAAGTAATAGTCAACGACACATAAATATACCAAAGGTGCTTTGCTGTATCGGCAATTCGCGGGGTCATTTTAGAATCTTTTACAGGCCCAGGTATTTCAGCGCGATATAACTGCATACCACCAACACCTAGCATGGGGAGTATAGCGACAGCGAGTACGATTATACCCATACCGCCAAACCACTGGAGTTGCTGGCGATAAAACAACACCGACTTAGGTAAGTACTCAATACCGGTAAGTACTGTAGCGCCGGTGGTTGTTAAGCCAGAGAATGCTTCAAACACCGCATCGGCGAGCGATAAATTAGGTTCTTGTAAAAAGATAAGCGGCAAGGACGCAAACGCCCCAAGTACCAGCCAAAACAAAACAACAATTAAAAAGCCTTCACGTGCTTTTAAATCACCGTTTTCATGGCGGTTTGGGTAATAAGCCATCATGCCAATAACAACACTAAAGATAAATGCTAAAACAAAAGGAACACCACCACCGTCTTTGTATATTAAAGACACCAGTGCCGGAGGCACCATGGTAATACTAAACAGCGCAACAAGTTGGCCAAGAATTTTTATGATGGTACGAAATTGCATTTAGCTTGTCGCTTTTATTATTAGTAAATTCAGGCTGAGTAGTATCAACCAAATTAAATAGGGTCAGTATGCATTATATGCAATTTGTGTAGGTTATTACTCTTTAATAGTTAACTCAACTGCGCCGTGACTTAAATCAAAAATATCTTTGACTGCTTGCTTAGCTTCGCGGCTATCGATTGTAATCACCCACTCAATATTAGCAGTAAATTGCTTATCAATATTAAGCACTTGATACTTTGTTTTTAATAACTGCTCAATCGCGCCTTGCATGCTGTACTCACTACTCCCAATAATTTCAACGCAGGGAACTTTAAGCACCGTTTGCAATTTTACTAGTGCATTATTTAATGAGCCACCATAAGCACGTACTAGTCCGCCGGTGCCTAATTTTATGCCGCCAAAATAACGTGTCACCACGGCAGTAATTTCGCCAAGGCCCGAACCCACCAGCACATTTAGCATAGGCTTTCCTGCAGTGCCATTAGGTTCACCATCATCCGAAAAACCATAAACATGGCTGCCACCGGGGTTGCCTGCCACATGTGCCCAGCAGTTATGACGTGCATCGCTATACTTTTCTTCAATGCTTTTAATAAATGTTTTTGCTGAATTTAAATCGGGGGTGTGTGCAATGTGGACTATAAACGTACTTTTTTTTATTTCTTCTTGATGAAAAACGTCAGCAGCAGGATATTTATATTCAGACATATTAAGAGCTCAATTAAAAATGGGGCCTAAAGGCCCCGTTCATATGCATATTTTAACGTTTATTCGCTAACTCGTCTTTATAGAAATTAATCGAGTTCTAAATTACGCGTCATATTCTCTAGGCTATCTTCGTGAACAATAATGTTATCTTCAATACGAATGCCGCCAAATGGTTTAAATGACTCTACCTTTTCCCAGTTAATAAACTGCTTATTATCGGTTTGCGCTAAATCACCAAGCAGTGAATCAATAAAGTATAAACCTGGCTCAATAGTAAACACTTGGTTTTTTTCGATCAGGCGAGTACAACGCAAGAACGGATGCCCTTCAGGCGATGGTTGATGTGTGCCCTTTTCATCACTCATAAAACCGCCCATATCATGCACTTGTAAACCTAGGTGATGTCCTAGTCCATGCGGGAAGAAAGTAGATGTAATTTTACGCTCAACAATTTCCTCCGCGGGTAGGTTAACAATTTTAAAGTCACTAAGTATTTGTGCGATACGATTATGACATTCAACGTGTAAATCACCATAAAGCATACCCGGCTTTAAACCTTTACCTAACTCGATTTGTTGAACAGTCATCGCTTGCACAAGCTCAGCAAACTCACCCTGCTTTTTAAAATCATACGTACGAGTAATATCAGCAGCGTAACCATTAAAGTTTGCACCGGCATCAATTAAAAATGAGTTGTGGGTGTGTGGCACTTTTGGATCAAAGTGCGTGTAGTGCAAAATAGCGCAGTTTTCGTTAAGCGCAACAATGTTGCCGTACGGCATTTCATTTTCGCTTTGACGTGTCGCCATTAAGTACGCTTGCTGAATGTCGAACTCGCTACCACCATTAAAGAATGTATCGCGTGCAGCTTTATGCCCATCTACTGCAATGCGGTTAGCGTTGCGTAAACATTCAAGTTCGTACTGGGTTTTATAAGCGCGGTGGTAATGAAAATAGTTAAGTACAGGCTCAGGGTTCATAATACTAAAACCAAGTGCTTGCGCTACTTCAATGTATTCACCCATGTAAGCATATTTAGCTTTATCATATGGTAATAACTTTTCTACTTGATCAGGCTGAAGTAGTAGCTCTATATCAAAGTACTCAGCCCAAAAGTCGCGAGGCTCGTCTGGTACTTTATGCCAAAAATCTACCGGGCGATAAAATATGAGTTTTGGCTTGTCGCTGCCATTTACCACAATCCAGCAATGAGGATTATCAATAACCGGTAACCATGCTTTAAACTGTGGATTAACTTTAAATGGATAATACATATCATCTAAAAACTGGCGCTTAGCTTGGCCTGAATGAATTACTAATCCTTCTAACCCTTCGCTATTACAAATTGTACGAGTACGCTGTTGCAGTGTTGCAATATGTTCGGCGTATAAAACGGCTAATTTATCCATTGTTAATCCATCTGTTAAATTTAACTTGCTATGAGTCTATCACTTATACCAATTGCATTAAATTAATGATCTATTATAGCGATAAGAAAATAGCTTAATAACAAGGCTAAAATTATGATACATAGTTGTTCTATATAAATAATTTTTAACGCAGTTATTGAGTTATTTAATACGCTAGAATGATCATGTTTTTAATAAAATTGGTATTACCCTCAGCGCTCAAAAAAGGGGGATATTTAACATGTAAACATCCCCCTTATTAATACCTATACCTATCGTGTTAAGTTATTGGTCGATTGGTATCATATATTCAACCGCCCATTTTCATTTCGAGTAGCGGCGCTAATACATTACCTTCTCGACCCATTCTTGTATGATAAACCTGCCTGTACGCAAATACATTTTTTACGTAATCGCGGGTTTCGCGATACGGAATAAGCTCTACCCATAACTCAGCCGGAATAGCGTCATCAGGTAACCAACGCTTTATACGGTGATAACCCGCATTATAAGAAGCCGTAGCCAGTACTTCATTGCCATGGTTTTTCTTTTTTAAGTATTGTAAGTAACTCGTACCCAACCTAATATTTGTTTTAGGTTGATATAAACGACTACTTGTCACACTGCCTTTATTTACATACTCAGCAGTACTAGGTAATAACTGCATTAAACCACGCGCATTAGCATGCGAGCGTGCATCTGGCGCAAAAGAGCTTTCGCGCCTTGCAATAGCAATACTCCAAGCAACATCTATCTTGCTACGTTTACTGTAGCGCTCAAAAACATCTTGAAACGCAAACGGAAAACGTTGCTCTACATTATCCCATGCTTTAATTTTTGCTAAAGTAAAAATAGTACTGTCGTGCCAACCTAAATCGGTAGATAACTGTGATGCTGCCAGCTTTTCTTCATCGCTAGAGGTATCCGTTAAGTAATTCCATTCACGGCGCGCCGACGTAAAGCGCTCAATATCATAAAGTGCTTTTGCACGCTTAAAGCCTGGTGCATTACTCACTTTATCTACAAGTACCTTATCGACTGCTAAAGGCTGATTATTTAAATCAACGGGCAACCCCAAACGTGCTGCGGCTAAAAAGCCGTAATAATCACGATTAGCCGCTACTTTTTTCCAAATGTCGTCTGCTTTTTGTTGCTCGCCACGTTGTGCATAGCTATAAGCTAACCAATATTGCTGACCAAGACTTAAATTTTCTTTACCTGTAAAAAATGCAGCAATCCCTTCCCAATCTTGGGTTTTGAGCATATTGCCCAGTTGCCACTGAATAAGCTTGCTGTCTAGTCGCTCTTTTGGCACTTTATTTAGCCAAAAGCTCGCTTGTTTATGCCCGCTAGAGGCAAGTGACAATGCAAAAGTGTAATACACATCCGCTTTTTCTTCATCGCTGTACTTAAATATTTTTTCTAGCTTTTCCCATGCTTTTAAAGCTAGCTCTTTATCGCGCCAAACCAAACGCTTAACACCATAAATAGCTATTTGCCCTTCTTTAGCCGACTTGTTTTTATATCTATATAATCCAGCGGCTGCGCTTGGATCTTTTCGCACTTTTAAATATAAGTCAGCTAAGTAACGCTCCTTACTTGGTAATAAAGTTTTTAAGTAAGGTAATAAGCTTTGCGTTCCGCCTTGTGCAGCAAGTGTTACACGCTTCCAAACCGTTTCTTCTTTCATGTAGCCTTTTTTACGCCACGTAGAAAATAAACTATCACAACCATTAGGTTGCGATTTACCTACAGCCCATAAGTCGGTCACCTGATTTAGAATTGCCTTTTCGGGCGCACCTAAATCAAGCTGAAAATCTAAATAAGTACAAGTAAGCTCCGTATTAGACGTTTCACGATAGTTGCGGATATACGCCGCCTTTTCGTTGTTATCTTTTAAATACTCTAACCACGCTTTACGGACCGGCCACTCAAGCGGCGTATGCTGGTATATATTTAAATATTTTTCTATTTCTGCCTGATGTTTAATGCTCGGATGGCGTTGCCAATACGTTTTTTCAACATAAGGTTTTAACGGATGATTTAGGTTACTAACCGCTTGTTTAAAGTCTTGGTAACTGCCGTACCTTACTTTTTTTTCGGCATCTAAAAATGCATCGTTATCGTTACTTGCCTCGGCAGAATGAAGAGGAAAAATGAATGCAGCTGCCGCAACACTTAGTAAATATTTTTTCATAATGTCCTTTAATAAAAATTAAAGTTGTGAATAAAAACTTTTCAACCACCTTAGCACCAAACCAGCTATATTTTAACCAGTCGATTGTAACCGAGTTAAATTTTTCGTTGCATTTTTAATTTAAAGCAAGCACACTGATTGAAATGCAAACTCATCGTACCAGTCTTAGTTCGTCAACTAGGGAGAATAATAATGTTATATAAAAGCGATTCCTTTGAAGTTAGCTTCCTGAAGGAAAACATCGCCGAGTTTAAGTTTTGTGTTGCAGGTTCTGTAAACACACTATCTCAAAAAACTCTTTCAGATTGCGCAGCAGCATTAAAAGAATTAGCCGCCAATACTGATATCAAAGGCATGATTTTTACCAGTGATAAAGACCACTTTATTATTGGTGCCGATATCTTCGAATTTTTACCTACATTTACTAAACCTGAAGAAGAATTAGTAGTGTGGATCAAAAATGCAACCGACGTTTTTGATGCAATTGAAGATTTACCATTCCCAACTCTAAGCGCTATAAACGGTATGGCACTTGGCGGTGGTTGTGAGTGGGCACTTGCTACCGATTATCGTGTGGCAAGCGAAACAGCTAAAATGGGCCTACCAGAAGTTAAACTTGGCATAATGCCAGGGTTTGGTGGCACAGTGCGCTTACCACGTATCATTGGCGCCGATAACGCGATGATGTGGATTACCTCAGGCGCAGAAAACCGCGCAGCAGATGCCCTTAAAGTAGGTGCGCTTGACGCGGTAGTTAGTGCTGACAAACTTTTAGAGTCAAGTGTATCAACACTTGAACTGGCGATTGCTGGCAAGCTAGATTGGCAAGCAAAACGCAACGTAAAACTACAGCCACTTAAATTAAACCGTGTTGAGCAAGGCATGAGCTTTGCTATGGCAGAAGGTATGGTAATGGGTAAAACCAAAGGCCACTATCCTGCGCCGGTTATGGCTGTACGTACTATTAAAGCAGCGGCAAACTGTACTCGCGATGAAGCAATGGCAATCGAAAACGCTAACTTTGCTAAATTAGCACGTACACCAGAAGCAGCAGCACAAACTGGTATATTCCTAGCTGATCAATACATTAAAGGTAAAGCACGTAAATTTGCTAAGCACAGCGATGTAGAAATTAAACAAGCCGCTGTATTAGGTGCTGGTATTATGGGTGGCGGTATTGCATACCAGTCTGCTTATAAAGGCACACCTATTATAATGAAAGACATCCAACAAGATGCGCTTGATTTAGGTATGGGTGAAGCATCTAAGTTATTAGGTGCAAAAGTTAAGCGTGGTCACATGCCAATGGAAAAAATGTTGGCAACACTTAGCAAAATTAAGCCAACACTTAACGAGTCAGACCTACAAAGTGCCGACATCATTGTTGAAGCCGTTGTAGAAAACCCTAAAGTTAAGCAAGCAGTACTCGCTGATCTTGAAAAGAACATGCCAGAAGGCACTGTACTTACTTCAAATACATCGACTATTTGTATTGATTTACTAGCACAAGCGCTAGATAAGCCAGAAAACTTCTGTGGTATGCACTTTTTCAACCCTGTGCCAAAAATGCCATTAGTAGAAATTATCCGTGGTGCAAAAACCTCAGATAAAACAATTAATGCAGTAGTTGATTACGCGCTTAAATTAGGTAAATCGCCAATTGTTGTTAACGATTGCCCAGGCTTTTTTGTAAACCGTGTTTTATTCCCTTACTTTGCAGGTTTTAGCAAATTAGTGGTTGAAGGCGCTAACTTTGCAAAAGTAGATAAAGTAATGGAAAACGTATTTGGCTGGCCTATGGGTCCGGCTTACCTACTTGATGTTGTAGGTATTGATACAGCGTTCCATTGTACTGGCGTAATGGCTGACGGTTTCCCTGAGCGTATGGCTCGTGCTGATAAAGACCCTGTGACTATTTTTGCCAACGAAAAACGTTTTGGACAAAAGAACAAAGCCGGTTTTTACAAATACGAAACAGATCGTCGCGGTCGTCTTAAAAAGTCTCATGACGAGACAGCAATTGAGCTACTAAGCCCAATCACAGACGCACCAAAAGAATTTGATAAACAAGAAATCATCGACCGTTGTATGATTCCAATGATTAACGAAGTGCTACTGTGTTTGCAAGAAGGCATTGTTGCCTCGCCGCAAGAAGCAGATATGGCATTAGTTTACGGTGTTGGTTTCCCTCCATTTAGAGGCGGCGCGTTCCGTTACTTAGATCAAACTGGTTTAGCTAACTTTGTTGCAGCAGCAGACAAATACGCTCACCTAGGTGCGATTTACCAAGTATCTGAACAAACTCGCAAGTGGGCCGAAGAAGGTCGTGTTTTCTATAAGGTGGAAGGTTAATATCATGAATAATCCAGTAATTGTAGATTGTATCCGCACACCAATGGGTCGCTCTAAAAGTGGTGTATTCAAACATAAACGTGCAGAAGACTTAAGCGCACATTTAATGAAAGGCTTACTAGATCGCAACCCTGCAGTTGATCCAGCATCAATTGACGATATTTATTGGGGTTGTGTACAGC
Source organism: Pseudoalteromonas sp. TB25 (assembly GCF_000497995.1). NCBI lineage: Bacteria > Pseudomonadati > Pseudomonadota > Gammaproteobacteria > Alteromonadales > Pseudoalteromonadaceae > Pseudoalteromonas > Pseudoalteromonas sp. TB25. Next base: position 35,315 of record NZ_AUTI01000393.1, on the reverse strand, counting down.
AAACATTAGAGCAAGGCTTTAACGTAGCACGTAACGCATCATTGCTTGCCGGTATTCCTCACAGCGTTCCTGCTGTTACGGTTAACCGTTTATGTGGCTCTTCTATGCAAGCATTGCATGACGCAGCACGCGCAATAATGACAGGCGCTGGCGACACTTACCTAATTGGTGGTGTTGAGCACATGGGTCACGTACCTATGACTCACGGCAACGACTTTCACCCAGGCTTAGCAACATCAATTGCACAAGCGTCTGGCTCTATGGGCTTAACAGCAGAATACCTTGCAACGCTTCATGGCATTAGCCGTGAGCAACAAGATGAATTTGCTTATCGCTCACATCAACGTGCACAAGCTGCAACTGTTGAGGGCCGTTTCCGTCGCGAAATTTTAGCAATGGAAGGTCACGATGCAGATGGTTCGCTTATCTTAGTTGAAGACGACGAAGTAATTCGCCCAGAAACAACAGTAGAAGGTCTATCAAAGCTTCGCCCTGTATTTAATCCTGCATCGGGTACGGTAACAGCCGGTACGTCTTCTGCACTTTCTGACGGCGCATCTGCAATGTTAGTAATGAGCGAAGAAAAAGCAAAAGAACTTGGTTTACCAATTCGTGCGCGCATTAAAGCAATGGCAGTCGCTGGTTGCGATCCATCAATTATGGGTTACGGCCCAGTACCAGCAAGTAAAAAAGCACTTGCACAAGCAGGTATTACAATTGATGACCTAGGCGTAGTAGAACTTAACGAAGCCTTTGCAGCACAATCATTACCTGTAATGAAAGATTTAGGGTTAATGGATGTTGTTGACGAAAAAGTGAATTTAAATGGCGGCGCAATCGCACTTGGTCACCCTCTGGGCTGTTCGGGTTCGCGTATTAGCACATCGCTTATTCACTTAATGGAAGACAAAAATGTACGATACGGTTTAGCAACTATGTGTATTGGTTTAGGCCAAGGCATTGCAACTGTATTTGAACGTGTTCAAGACTAATTAGCTTAAACATGTAAAACCATCTTGGTGATTAAAAAGGCGAACTGATTTTATTCAGTTCGCCTTTTTTATTAGCTTCATTTATAAAAACGTCCCTTTATCAAACAAGTATGTAACAGCGTAATTATGTGATCGGGCGTATTATTAAATAAAGCATTTTGAAACTGCTAAAAGCATTAAGTAAAATAGTTAAATTACACATAAAATTGCGTTAAACTGCCAAACTTATTAATTGCTATACCTAAGCACTCGCGTACACAGCAAACACTTTAATTAAACAGGCCAATTTATTATGAGCTTTGATAATCCCGATCACCAATTAGATGCCATAGGCCTTCGCTGCCCAGAGCCAGTAATGATGGTACGTGCTGCTATTCGTAAAATGAATGACGGTGAAACGTTATTAATAACTGCTGATGACCCGTCAACCACTCGCGATATTCCGAGCTTTTGTACGTTTATGGATCACACGCTGGTAGCTAAAGATGCAGAAGAAGCACCGTATAGATATGTGGTGAAGAAAGGGCTTTAAACTCACGTAGGTCGGGTTGAGTTTTACGAAACCCAACGTATTTAATAACCACCAAAATAGTTTTGTTCGCCACACATGTTGGGTTTCGCTTCACTCTACCCAAACTACGAAACCCCCTTGGTGTTAATGCTGAATAAATCCTACAACGTCCTTGTCACAAATCCATCAACCCACTAGGGCTATTAAATAGCTAAAAATCACTTCTTCGTTATCGTCACTTGTGGCTTATCGTAGTCACTGTAATCAATACTTACTATGTACGTGCCTTTTATTGCTGGTGTGAAACTAAAGTAGTTATAAATAGTATTACAGTCTGCGATAGCTGGCTGGCCCAGTGTTAGCTTTTGTCCTGCTGGTTGTGCGTCGCTGTAACCACAGTTGTAACCTTCACTAAAATCGGCATCGGCTATTTTAAATTCGTACACTTTACCTGGGGTCGAAAATTTAACTTGCGCTTGATAAAGCGCAGGGCCAACTGGCGCAAACTGATACTGGGGTTCTGCATCCCACAGTGTAAAGTCGCCACGTAAGTAAATTGTGCGGTCAAGTTCTTGCTGTGGCAATACATCGTTAATCGAAATTTGGCTTGTACAGGCAGTAAGTAAACCAGCAATTGCTAAGGTTAAAATTCGTTTCATAGAAATCATCAATGGGTATCCTTTGCATACAGTGAAAACTAAAAAGCCAGCAAAACGCTGGCTTTTAAAATTGCTAATCGGTGTTATTTTTGTAGAACAGAAATATCTGCAATACCTAAAAACAATCCGCTTAACTGGCTTAATAGCGCAAGACGATTTTGCTTAACAGCTTCATCGTCGGCCATAACCATTACGTTGTCAAAAAAGTTATCAACACTTTCACGAATACCCGCCAATTGGCTTAATGCTTCTTGGTAGTTTCCATCTGCGTAAAGTGGTGCAAGGTCAGTGGCAAATTTTGCTACTTGTGATGCCAATACTTTTTCGGCGTCGTCGCTTAATAAGCTCTCATCAACACTACCTTGGCTGGTAATATCGTTTTTAGCCAGAATATTACCTACACGCTTATTAGCTGCTGCAAGCGCTTCTGCTGCGTCTAATGTACGGAAGTGGCTTACGGCTTTAACACGGCGGTCAAAATCAACAGGTTTAGTCGGACGACGTGCAAGCACTGCTTGAATTACGTCTACTTCAATACCTTCGTCTTGATACCAAGCACGGAAGCGCCCTAGCATAAACTCAAATACGTCAGTTGATACATTTAAGTTAGTTAACTTGTCGCCAAACAATGTTTGCGATTTAGCTACTAGGTCTAAAATATCAAGTGGTAGTTCTTTTTCTACCATGATGCGCAGTGCACCAATAGCAGCACGACGAAGAGCAAATGGGTCTTTGTCACCTTTAGGTGCTTGGCCTATACCAAAAATACCCACCAGCGTGTCAAACTTATCAGCAATCGCTACTGCGCAGCTAATTAAGTTTGTTGGTAAGTTATCCCCTGCAAAGCGTGGCATGTACTGCTCGTTTTGCGCTACGGCTACATCTTCGGCTTCACCATCGTGGCGAGCGTAATGCATTCCCATTACACCTTGCACGTCGGTAAATTCCATAACCATTTCAGTCATTAGGTCAGTTTTACTTAATAAGCCTGCACGCTGTGCTAGGTCTTTATCAGCACCTAATTGCTCAGCAATATAACCTGCAAGTTCACTAATGCGCTCAGACTTATCTTTAAGCGTACCAAGTTGCTTTTGGAACAATACGCTATCAAGCGACTCTAATCGGCTTTCTAGGGTTTTCTTTTTATCTGTTTCAAAGAAGAACTGTGCATCGGCTAAACGCGGGCGCACTACTTTTTCGTTACCAGAAATAACCACACTTGGATCTTTACTTTCGATGTTAGATACAAACAAAAACTTATTTAAAAGTTTGCCGTTTTGATCTAATAACGGGAAATATTTTTGATCGTCTTTCATGGTGTAAATTAACGCTTCGGCTGGTACATCTAAAAATGCTTCTTCAAATGTTGCCGTTAAAGTAACTGGCCACTCTACAAGTGATGTTACTTCTTCTAGTAAATCTTCATCCATTGCAACAACAGCGTTAACTGCGCTTGCAGCCTCTTCTATTTGTGCTCGAATTTGCGCCTTACGTTGCTCGTAATCAGCAATAACGTAAGCAGATTTAAGTACGTCAAAAACGTCATCTGCATGGTTAATGCTAATTTTTTCTGGGTGATGAAAACGATGACCCTGAAGCTGGTTAGTTATTTGCTTACCAAGAATTTCGCCTTCAAGTAGCTCATCACCAAATAAAATAGTTACTGTATGCACAGGGCGAATAAATTGTGTTTTATTCGCGCCCCAACGCATTGGTTTAGGGATTGGTAATTTACTTAATGCTTTTGTGATTGCATCTGTCATTAGGGTTTTAGTTTCTTGCCCTGCTACTTTAGCAATGTGCAATAACCAAGCGCCTTTATCGGTTTCAAGTGTTTGTGCGTCTTTTACTTCAATACCACAACCACGTGCCCAACCCATTGCTGCTTTTGTTGGGTTACCTTCGCTGTCAAACGCTGCCTTTGTTGCTGGGCCACGCTTTTCAACTTCTTTGTCTTGTTGCTTAGCTTCAAGCGCTTTTACTTGTAAACCCAAACGACGAGGCGATGCATACCAGCTTACGCCTTGGTGTGCTAATTCTAATGTTTCTAGCTCTTGAGTTAAGTTTGCAGCAAAGGCTTCTGCTAATTTACGCAATGCTTTTGGTGGTAACTCTTCTGTGCCAATTTCTACTAATAAATTTTGTGCTGACATTTTACTTATCCTTACACAGCGGGAAACCAAGCGCTTCACGTTTGTCATAGTAACTTTGTGCACACGCTTTTGATAACGCACGAACGCGTAAAATATAACGCTGACGTTCGGTTACCGAAATTGCGTGGCGTGCGTCTAGTAAGTTAAATGCGTGCGATGCTTTCATTACTTGCTCGTATGCAGGTAGTGGTAAGTTAGCTTCAATTAACTTTTGGCTTTCTGCTTCACACTTATCAAACTGTGCAAATAAGTCTTCTACGTTTGCATGTTCAAAATTATAAGTAGATTGCTCTACTTCATTTTGATGGAACACGTCGCCGTATGTTACGCGCCCTAGTGGACCGTCTGCCCATACTAGGTCGTAAATGCTATCTACGCCTTGAATGTACATTGCTAAACGCTCTAGGCCGTAAGTAATTTCGCCTGTTACTGGTGAGCACTCTAAGCCACCCACTTGTTGAAAGTAGGTAAACTGCGTTACTTCCATGCCGTTTAACCAAATTTCCCATCCCAAGCCCCATGCGCCTAGCGTAGGTGATTCCCAGTTATCTTCTACAAAGCGAACTTCGTGAGTAAGGGTATCAATACCCATTGCCGCTAATGAGCCTAAGTAAAGCTCTTGGATGTTATCTGGCGATGGCTTTAAAACTACTTGGAATTGGTAGTAATGTTGTAGGCGATTTGGGTTTTCACCATAGCGGCCATCCGTAGGACGACGACACGGCTGAACGTACGCGCTCGACATTGGCTCTGGACCAATAGACTTTAAAAATGTTTGCGGGTGAAATGTCCCGGCGCCCACTTCCATATCAAGTGGTTGAATAATGACACAGCCTTGCTGCGCCCAATAATCCTGTAAAGCCAGGATCAAACCTTGAAAGGTTTTTACGTCATATTTTTGCATATTTGGCTTTTTACTATCTAAGAAGTAGCGTGAAAATTACCCTTAGTATACCGTGTGTACACTCAGGTTTTAAGCAGTTTGTGTAATTGAAAAAATAAAAAAGGAGCCATTAGGCTCCTTTTTCGGTGTAAGTAATATTTTTACACGTCTAGATTAACTACGCGTAGAGCGTTAGTTTCGATAAACTCTCTACGAGGCTCTACTTGATCACCCATTAAGGTGGCAAATAATTGATCCGCGCCAACAGCATCTTCAATCGTTACTTGTAACATACGACGAGCACTAGGATCCATTGTTGTTTCCCAAAGCTGGCTTGGGTTCATTTCACCCAGTCCTTTATAGCGTTGAATGTAGATCCCGCGCTTAGATTCTGTGATCAACCATTCCAAAGCATCCACAAAGTTATCAACAGGTTTTGTTTTCTCACCACGTTGAATATAAGCACCTTCTTTTAGGATGTTTGCAATGTTAGTACCAGTCACAGCAATGCGTTGGTAGTCACGTGATGCAATAAAGTCATAATGAAGTACATGTGCTTTATCAACACCGTGCTGACGAATATTCACAACCGGGTAATACATATTACGCTCAGCGTCAAACTCTGTGCCTGCATGGAAAATAGTTGCATCTTCATCACGTGCAATCAGGTCATCAACTAACTCTTTTGTCCAAGCAATTACTTTAGCTTCGTCAGAAAGGTCATCAGTTTTCAACTCTGTTTGGTAGATTAAGCGTTCCATTACCGTGTTAGGATATTTACGCTTTAAACGCTCAATAACTTTAACTGTATTTTGGTAATCGTGAACGACTTTCTCTAGCGCTTCACCTTCTAGCGCAGAAGCATCTGCACTTGGATATAAAGCAGCATTATTAAGTGCAAGCGACGTTAAGTACTCTACTAATGCTGGATCATCTTTAATATAACGCTCTTGCTTACCTTTTTTCACTTTATAAAGTGGTGGTTGAGCAATATAAATATAACCGCGTTCTACAATTTCAGGCATTTGACGATAGAAGAATGTTAGTAGTAACGTACGAATGTGAGAACCATCCACGTCCGCATCGGTCATGATGATGATACGGTGATAACGTAATTTCTCAGGGTTATATTCGTCACGACCAATACCACACCCTAATGCAGTAATTAGTGTTGCTACTTCTTGCGAAGATAGCATTTTATCAAAACGTGCTTTTTCTACGTTTAATATTTTACCTTTAAGCGGAAGAATAGCTTGGTTTTTACGGTTACGTCCCTGCTTGGCTGATCCGCCAGCAGAGTCCCCTTCCACTATATATAGTTCAGATTGTGCTGGGTCTTTTTCTTGGCAATCAGCTAGCTTACCTGGTAAGCCTGCTAAGTCCATTGCACCTTTACGTCGTGTCATTTCACGGGCTTTACGCGCCGCTTCACGTGCACGTGAGGCATCAATAATCTTACCTACAACAATTTTGGCATCAGTTGGGTTTTCTAGTAAAAACTCAGTGAATTTTTCAGCCATTGCTTGTTCAACCGCAGATTTAACTTCACTTGATACTAGCTTGTCTTTAGTTTGTGATGAGAACTTAGGATCAGGAACTTTAACACTAACAACAGCCGTTAAGCCTTCACGGGCATCATCACCGGTAGCATTGCTGGTTGTTTTAGCTTTTTTGTTAAAGCCTTCTTTTTCCATGTAGTTATTAAGTGTACGTGTTAGCGCTGATCTAAAACCGGCTAAGTGAGTACCACCATCACGTTGTGGAATATTATTTGTGAAACAGTAAATGTTTTCTTGGTATGCATCATTCCACTGCATTGATACTTCAACACTAATACCATCTTCTTCACGTTCGTGAGTAAAGTGGAACACACCTTTATGTATAGGTGTTTTATTACGGTTTAAGTACTCTACGAAAGCTTGAATACCGCCTTCATATTTAAAGTGGTCAGATTTATTTTCTTCACGCTCATCATTTAAGATGATGCTCACACCTGAGTTTAGGAATGAAAGCTCGCGTAAACGCTTAGCTAAAATGTCGTAATGAAAATCTAAATTTGTGAATGTTTCAGCGCTTGGCCAAAAACGTAATTCTGTACCAGTTGTTTCTGAGTCACCAATTACAGCTAAAGGTGCATCTGGAACACCCATAGTATAAAACTGCTCATGAAGCTTACCTTCACGACGAACAGTCAGTTTTAGTTTTTCTGAAAGTGCATTTACAACAGAAACACCAACACCGTGTAAGCCACCTGATACTTTATAAGAGTTATCATCAAACTTACCACCGGCATGAAGTACCGTCATAATAACTTCGGCTGCAGATACGCCTTCTTCTTCATGGATAGAAGTTGGGATACCACGACCGTTATCTCGAACTGAGACAGAACCGTCTAAGTGAATCGTTACATAAATATCATCACAATGACCTGCTAAGGCTTCATCGATCGAGTTATCAACGACCTCAAACACCATGTGGTGTAAGCCTGTGCCATCATCGGTGTCCCCAATATACATTCCAGGACGCTTTCTTACTGCGTCTAATCCTTTAAGTACTTTAATACTCGACGAGTCATAATTCTCAGACATGGTTAATCCCACTTATCTTGTTATTAGGTTGCCATGTTTCACGTGGAACATTTGTAGTTCTCGTTGCATGGGTTCCACCACAGCAGAAATACTTTCAGATAAAATTGAAGAGATAAAAATTTGAGAACTGCAGTGAGCAAGTAATTGTCCCACTTTCTCTTTTGTATCTTCGCCTAATTCTGAAGGTAGATCATCTATTAGCAATATAGATTGCTTATCTGTCTCTGACTCAATTAAGCTATTTTGCGTAACTTTCAACGCATACAATAATAGCTTCAATTGACCGCGTGAGAATGTATTCTCCACACTGTTGCCAGCGACACTAAAACTAAAATCGGCCTTATGAGGGCCTTTACTTGTAAACCCTTGGCGAGCATCTCGCTCAAAGTTTTGCTCTAACGCATCTGCAAGAGATTCAGTCTCTTTCCAGCCTGCGCTAAAGGTCATTTCTAAATCACGTACAAGCGTCAATTCTGCACACATTTTATCAAAAAATTGCTGCTTAAACCTACTTATATACGCCAATCTTAATTTATTTATTTCTTCAGCCAGTCTAACAAATTCTTTGTCCCAAAACTTAATTTGGTCAAAATAATTCTTGGGCTTAGTTTTTAACAATGCATTACGTTGCTTAAGTACTTTATTAAATGATTGCCACAAAAAAAAGAACTCATGTTCCACGTGGAACAAACCTAAATCTAAAAACTTTCTGCGCTCTTTAGGTCCACCAAAAAACAAAGAATAACTCTCTGGTGTAATAATTTGTACAGGCATAAGTTGAGCGAGTTCTGATATCTTACGGCTAGCCTTACCTTGAATTTTTAAATTGGTCTCACCCGTTTGCGTTTTACTAATACCAATTGGAATTGATAAATCGTGTATTGTTTTACGCCCGTGAATTACAAATTGCTCTTGCTGGTGCGCAATAATACTTTTGTGTTTTGGAGTACGAAAAGATTTGCCATGAGAAAGGTAATATATAGCCTCTAAAAGGCTGGTTTTTCCGCTGCCATTTTCACCATAAATTATATTAACGCCGTTGACTGGTTCTAGCGTCAGCGCCTCAATATTACGAAAATATTTGAGGCTCAAATGACTTAAGCTCATTATGTATTTATAGTCTTATAAACGCATAGGCATAACAACGTACATTGCTTCTTCATCGCCTGCACCTTCAATTAATGCACTGCTGTTTGAGTCGGCTAATGTAAATAGTACGTCTTCTGTTTTTAATGTGTTTAGTACATCTAATACGTAAGACACGTTGAATCCTATTTCTAGGTCCGCGCCTTCGTAACTTACTTCAACAACTTCTTCAGCTTGTTCTTGCTCTGGGTTATTGGCAGTAATTTTTAATAAACCGTTTGATAGGTTCAAGCGTACACCACGAAATTTTTCATTCGATAAAATAGACACTCGTTGAAACGCATTTCGTAACCATTCTCGGTTAGCTGTAATTACTTTGTCACCACCACGTGGTAATACACGACGGTAATCAGGAAAGCGTCCATCAACTAGCTTACTTGTAAATGTAAACTCAATATCAATAATACGTATATGGTTAGCACCAAACTGAATTGTAACCAATTCGTCGTCAGCTACCATAAGGCGCATAATTTCTTGCACACCTTTGCGAGGTATAATTAATTGACGTTGAGTATTAAGCGATTGCGTTAATTGCTTTTGTGCAATAGCTAAACGGTGACCATCTGTTGCTACTGTTTTTATATCTGTATTATCTACTTCAAACGACATACCGTTTAAGTAATAACGTACGTCTTGATTTGCCATCGAAAAATGTGTGCTTTCGAGTAATTTACGAAGCTCTAAACGAGTTAGTTGAAATTCAACCTCACCATCCCACTGCTCTAAATTAGGAAAATCATCAGCAGATAAAGTCGTTAATGAAAAACGGCTTTTACCACTGGTTAAAAGTAATTGGTGCTCTTGCAAGCTTAAAGTAATGTCTGAACCATCAGGTAGACTTTTACAAATATCGAGTAACTTTTTAGCGGGTAACGTTAGTTTTGTATCGGCAATATCATCACCTACAAATACACCAGAAACTAATTCAATTTCAAGGTCAGTACCCGTCATTGAAAGTTGTCCGTTTTCTACCACTAACAAAACGTTAGATAAGATTGGTAGCGTGTGTTTGCGCTCTATTGCACCCGACACTTGCACCAATGGCTTTAAAAATTGTTGTCTTGATATTGTTATTTGCATAATAAAGTCAGCCCTAAGATGACAATGTTCTTATTAAGTTTTGGTAATCTTCTTTAATTTCGTGGCTTTCGTCACGTAGTGATTTTATCTTACGACATGCGTGTAATACGGTCGTATGATCGCGTCCACCAAATGCGTCACCAATCTCAGGTAAGCTGTGATTAGTTAATTCTTTAGATAATGCCATGGCAACTTGGCGTGGCCTTGCTATAGAGCGGCTGCGGCGCTTAGACAATAGATCTGACACTCGAATTCGGTAGTACTCAGCAACGGTGCGCTGAATATTATCTATCGTAACCAGCTTATCTTGCAAGGCAAGTAAATCGCGTAGTGCTTCTTTTACAAAATCAATCGAAATTGGACGACCTGTAAAATTAGCATTAGCAATTACACGGTTAAGTGCGCCTTCTAGTTCACGTACATTTGAACGTAATTTTTTGGCGATAAAAAAGGCAACTTCATGTGGTAAGTTAATCTTACTTTGCTGTGCTTTCTTCATCAAAATAGCAACGCGAGTTTCAAGCTCTGGTGGCTCAATCGCGATTGTTAATCCCCAACCAAAACGTGATTTAAGACGGTCTTCGACCCCTTCAATCTCTTTTGGATAACGGTCAGAGGTTAAAATAATTTGTTGGTTGCCTTCAAGCAATGCATTAAAGGTATGAAAAAACTCTTCTTGTGAACGCTCTTTATTAGCAAAAAATTGAATATCATCAATCATTAATGCGTCAACACTGCGGTAATAACGCTTAAATTCTTCTATCGCATTATTTTGTAGTGCCTTTACCATGTCTTGAACAAAGCGTTCTGAATGCATGTAAACAATTTTAGCATCTGGCTTGTTTGCCATAATGCCGTTACCTACAGCATGTAATAAGTGAGTTTTACCTAAACCAGTACCACCATAAATAAATACAGGGTTAAAAGCAGAGCCAGGATTATCGGCAACTTGAGTGGCCGCTGCTTTTGCTAATTGGTTTGACTTACCCTCAACAAAACTGTCAAAGGTATAGTTTTCTTTAATGTTAGATTTGTAACCTGACTTAGGTGCAGGTTCAACAACAGGCTTTTGCTCACGAGGCTGTTGTTTTGTAGAAGCTTGTGGTGCTGATTGCGTTTCTATAACCGGTGCAGCTTGTGCATTTAATAAAGGCTTACTACCTACATCAAAACGTAGCTTTGGTGCTTCAACACCACAAATTTCTACTAATAATTCGTTAATTCTATTTAGGTACTTTTCTCTTACCCAATCAAGCACAAAGCGATTAGGTGCATAAATCGTCAAGGTATCTTCGGTACTTTCTGCTTGTAGTGGTCTTACCCACATACTGAATTGCTGCGAAGGCAGCTCATCTTGCAATACATATAAACAACTTTGCCAAACCGACAGATACACAGTTAAACTCCCAGAGATATAATTTTTATTCCCGCACATCATTAATGATTATAAATCATACATTTATTGCGTTCAAATGGTCCAATAAGCGACCCAAGACCGCGTATTATGAAGGCACTTTATCCACAAGTAAAAGATTGATTTTTATAAAATTGTTGATATCGATGTATAAAATCATTAACAACCTGATTTAAAACAGTTTTTATTTTAGATCCGAAGAGGAGATCATAACAAAATAACACCAAGATCGCGAACCAAATTTACGATCCAATTTTCTTTTCCCCCGCTTTTATTCACTTTTTATACAGGGGCTGTGGAAAACTTCTTATTTTTGATGATCCTATCAGATCGCTCTACATGATCTCTTTATGAACCATAAGTAGGCTCTATACTGCGAACGTAATTATGATTGACTTTACGTTACTTACTCTATAATATCTCGCGCTCGCAATGGCACCTATGCCAGGATCGCGACCTGTATAGGATGTTTTAACTTTAACCGATCGGATGAGATTGTTATGAAAAGAACTTTTCAACCTAGCGTTTTAAAACGCAAACGTGCACACGGCTTCCGTGCTCGCATGGCAACTGTAAATGGCCGTAAAGTATTAGCACGTCGCCGCGCTAAAGGCCGCAAAGTTCTTTCTGCTTAATTTATAAGTGGAAGACTTTAGCTTTGGCAGGGAGTTACGTCTGTTAACTCCCTCGCATTACTCTCGTATATTTAATGAACCCGCTCGGGCTGCAACTCCTTTCTTTACTCTATTAGCTAAACCAAATGACCAAGAAAAACCTCGGTTAGGTCTTACTGTTGCTAAAAAACGCGTAAAAAAGGCATGCCAACGAAACCGTATTAAACGTCTCGCTCGCGAAAGTTTTCGTTTAAATCAACACAGCATCGATAATATTGATATTGTGCTTATGGTGAAAAGTGGTATTGATGAACAGTCTAATGAAGAATTAACCAAACAACTTACTAAATTATGGCGAAAAATTAACGAACGCTGTAAACCAGGTGCACCTAAACCGCCACCTTTTAAGAAACGCCCAAACAAATCAGCTAAATCTAATAAACAAACCTAATTGCAATAGAATTGCAGGGTTAATTAATGTATCTTTAGCTCACCTTTTAATCATGCATTTAAAATTTCTAATTGAGTCTTTAAATACATGATATCTATCTCACTAAACTTAAGTAGGGGCATAAACATCATGAGGTTAATTAAACCACTTGTTGCTTTTCCTAAGATTTGTTTAGTGTTATTTATCCGCGGTTATCAAAAGTGGATTAGCCCGCTGTTAGGTCCGCATTGTCGTTTTAATCCAAGCTGCTCACATTATGCAATTCAAGCAATTAATTTGCATGGATTTATAAAAGGTAGTTGGTTAGCTTTAAAACGCATATTAAAATGCCATCCTTTACATTCAGGTGGAGACGATCCCGTACCTGAAAAATTAACCCATATTAACCACCAACACGAGAAATAAGAGCTGTTATGGAATCGCAACGCACGTTTTTATTAATTGGCCTAATGCTAGTGTCGTTTTTATTGTTCCAAGAATGGGATAATGATTACAACAAGCCTAAAGCCGATCCAAGTGCCACAACACAAACACTACAAGCAAATTCACCAGAGTCGGATGATTATATTCCTTCATCGTCAGATTCAGGTTTACCCGCTTCAGCAACTTTAGCTAAACGTTCAGTTATTGAAATCACAACTGACGTTTTTAAAGTTAAAATTGACACCAAAGGCGGTGACATTGTTGAAACAGACCTTCTTCAATACGAAGAAACTAAAGGAAGTGAAACACCTTATATGCTTCTTGGTCAGCTTGATAGTGGCAAACAATACTTTTCACAAAGTGGCTTAATTGGCTTAAATGGCCCTGACGCATCAGCTAACGGTCGCCCTACTTATAGTACCGAACAAAAATCATATACCTTAACGGGTGATGAGCTTCGCGTTCCACTTCAGTTTACTGATAGTAATGGTGTTAGTTTTACTAAAACATACGTATTCAAAAAAGGTCAGTATGACGTAGGCTTAGAATACAAGATCAACAACACTACCAGCGCACCTCTTCAAGTACAGCTATACACGCAAATTAAGCGTACCGTACAAGAAAAAGGTAGCATGGTTGATCAAAACTATTTAGGTGCTGCATACGGTACTGACGAAGAACCATATGAAAAGTATAGTTTTTCAGATATGGCTGATAAAAACCTAAACAAAAACACGCAAGGTGGTTATGTTGCATTTATACAACATTACTTTGTAAGTGCTTGGGTTCCAATGCAGGATCAAACAAATACAATTTATAGCTTAATTACAAAAAGTAATGCCGCTATTATTGGTGCTAAAGATCCCGCTGTAAATATTCAAGCTGGTAGTGAGCAAACACTAACTGCTACTTATTATATGGGTCCGAAAGAGTCAGATATTCTTGAAGCGATTCACCCAGACTTAGACTTAACTGTAGATTACGGTTGGTTATGGTTTATTTCGCAACCTTTATTTGTATTGCTAAAATGGCTACATAGCATTTTAGGTAACTGGGGTGTAGCAATTATTGCCATCACTATTATCGTTAAATCGTTAATGTACCCACTTACTAAAGCGCAATACACTTCAATGGCAAAAATGCGTGCGCTACAGCCTAAAATGGCAGCTCTTAAAGAAAAGTTTGGTGACGACCGTCAAAAGTTCGGCCAAGCAACTATGGAAATGTACAAAAAAGAAAAAGTTAACCCAATGGGTGGCTGTTTCCCTATTTTGCTACAAATGCCAATTTTCTTAGCCTTGTTCTACGTATTCTTAGAGTCAACTGAACTTCGCCATGCTGAATTTATTTTTTGGTTAACAGACCTTTCTGCACAAGACCCGTACTACGTATTACCAATCTTATTTGGTGCGAGTATGTTTGTGACGCAAAAACTTCAGCCTATGACGGTAACTGATCCAATGCAGCAAAAAATGATGACCTTTATGCCGGTTATCTTCTCTGTATTCTTCTTATGGTTCCCATCGGGTTTAGTTCTTTACTGGTTAGTGTCTAACCTTATTTCTATTGTCCAGATGTTAATCATCTACCGTGGCATGGAAAAGAAAGGAATTAAAGTAAGAGGCTAGCGCCTATACCCAAGCCACATCAAGATGCAAAATTCAGCGTTTCACAGGGGCTTAAGATCAAGGCGTTACTTTGCAAGAATGGCAGTCCCTTTTAAAAAGTAACAACGATGAAATTAAGTACCTGTGAAACGCCCAAAGGGTTGGTTTAAAAGCGATTTATACTGCGTTATTGATTTTAACAATAGAACCACTATTATTCTCAATCAATGCCTTGCCTAAATAGCTTTTAACTCCAACTGAAACTCGCATCTTGAGATGGCTTGGGTATATTACTTATATAAAGGCGACTTCGGTCGCCTTTTTTATTGCCTGTTTTTCACCAGAGTATTCGCGAGTGTTTATTTCATAGGTTACAATACCGCCATAAAGTTACTTATCGTTGGCAAATTAATAGCATGATCAATCAAGATACAATTGCAGCACAAGCAACTGCCCCAGGACGTGGTGGTGTTGGTATTATTCGCGTTTCAGGCAGCCTTGCTAAAAGTGTCGCCGAAAAAGTAGTAGGTAAAATTCCTAAAGTTCGCTACGCCGATTACGTGCCATTTAAAAGCCTAGCTGGCGAGCAACTTGACCAAGGTATTGCCATTTACTTTGCAGGTCCTAACTCATTTACTGGTGAAGACGTACTTGAATTACAAGGCCACGGCGGTCCTGTAGTACTTGATATGCTACTTAAAGAAATTAGTAAAATAGAGGGCGTTCGTTTAGCAAAGCCTGGTGAGTTTTCTGAACGCGCATTTATGAATGACAAGCTTGATTTAACACAAGCAGAGGCCATCGCCGACTTAATTAATGCTACAAGCGAACAAGCTGCCAAAAGCGCCCTACAGTCTCTCCAAGGTGAATTTTCTAAACACATAGAAACGCTTGTAGAAAAAGTAATTCACTTACGTATGTATGTAGAAGCGGCAATAGATTTTCCTGATGAAGAAATTGATTTTTTATCAGACGGTAAAGTGTCAGGCGACTTAGACGCTATTATTACTCAGCTTAACACTGTAACCAACCAAGCCAAGCAAGGCAGCATTATGCGCGAAGGTATGCGTGTTGTTATTGCTGGTCGCCCAAATGCCGGTAAATCAAGCCTACTAAACGCCCTAGCCGGTCGTGAAGCTGCAATCGTAACAGAAATAGCCGGTACCACTCGCGACGTACTACGAGAGCATATACATATAGATGGTATGCCACTGCATATTATAGATACCGCAGGCCTACGAGAGAGCCCTGACCGCGTAGAACAAATAGGTATTGAACGGGCGTGGGATGAAATAAACCAAGCCGATCGCGTTTTATTTATGCTTGATGGCACTGACACTATAGATACTGACCCGCATAAAATTTGGCCTGAATTTATGGCCAAATTACCAGAAGGTATGGGGGTTACGGTCATCAGAAATAAAGCTGATTTATCGGGTGATATAGTCGGAATGGAGCAAGAGCAACAATACCCGGTCATCAGCTTAAGTGCTAAAAATGCTGACGGTATTGAACTTGTTCGCGAGCATTTAAAAGCCTGTATAGGCTTTCAAGGCGCAACAGAGGGTGGCTTTATGGCGCGCCGTCGTCATTTGGATGCACTAGAGAGTGCTGCGTATCATTTAGAAACAGGTAAAACACAATTAGAAATGCACATTGCTGGTGAAATATTGGCTGAAGAACTGCGTTTAACACAGCAGTATTTAAACGAAATAACCGGTGAATTTACCTCAGACGACTTACTTGGCAAGATATTTAGCTCATTTTGTATTGGTAAATAAGCACCTTATTACAGATATATGTTTATTATAAGAGCACTTAGGTGCTCTTTTTTATGTAAAATATTCACTATAAAATATGTATTTATACCGTCAATCCCAGCCAGTTCTGCCAATAAAATCATACCCAAAGCGATAATTATTATCAGCCAGATCATGTAGATTAGACAGTGAAAAGAGCCTTTAAGTAAGGTATTAATAGCGCAAGTAACACCCATTTTAAGGTCAAAACCGATACATATTTCAAACAAAAATACGTTTTAAAATCGTTATCCTCCACACAAAAGTTAGTTATAAATAGCTTTTTTATAATTACCTAGCTCATAAAAACTAATGTTATTTGCTCAATTTAAGAGCTAAAACGTGACGATAAGCACTCTAAATAATCAACTTTATACAACATATGGACAGACGATCACTGCGGCTTTTTAATAAAAATGACTCGAGATTTGAGTGCATCAAACTTTTGATCTACTAATCCACCAGCAAAATACATAAAAAAGCAGCTATAAATACGCATTAAATTAAATATATTGAGATCACTTATCCACAAAACCTAATTTTTAGCTCAAATAAATAGTAAATTGAGCCACCTCGCAGAGAAAAACCTAATGCTCTATTAAAAATTATCTGTTTATAAGCTTATTTTTAATTAATTTCGTTAGATCAGCTCAATTAGATCATTTAATAAAATTATTTTCGATCTAAATTTAAGGTTATCAACAACCTTTATATCCACATTATGATCACCTTGTGCTTTTTATGCCTAGATTTACAATTAAGTCTTTCACTAAATAGTAATATCAATAACTTAGCGATTATTAAACAACCTAAAAGGTGTGTTTAAACAGAGCTTTCCCCACTGTTATCAACAACTTGATCAGAAGATTACATTTAAAGATATTTTGTTAAGCCTTATAATATCAACAACTTAAGGAGGCGCTTTCAAATAAGAGTAAAATTAGCACAAAAATAGTTATACAAAAAAGCACTCTTAACTTTACTGTTACTCACACTCAGTTATCATAGGCAGCAATTAAAACCAATGTGATCACTAATATTCATGAGTTCAGTAAATCTTATTGTTGGCAGCCAAATGGGATCAGCCGAGTATGTTGCAGAGCAACTAAGCTACGCGCTTAATAGCCTTGGTATTACTACACAACTACATGATCAACCTGAATTTAGCGATATTGATCAGCAAAATACCATTTGGTTAATTTGCACATCTACTTATGGTGCAGGTGATTATCCTGAAAACTTTATTAGCTTTGTTGAAGATGTGACTCAAGCTAATGATTTATCAGAATTAAAATACTCAGTAATCGCTTTAGGTGATACCAGTTATGACACTTACAACCAAGCTGGACGTAATATAGATGCCTTATTATCTCAAAAAGGCGCTATAAAAGTAGCAGAACGCTTAGAGCTTAATATTCTCGATGAAGCACTACCAGAAGACACAGCATTAGCATGGTTAGACTCTTGGATAACCAAAACAGGCTTAAAATAGATAGATCAAGTAAAAAGTTATATATAAAGTTACCCACAATTTACTAATAATTTAATAGATTTTGTGGATAAAGATTGAATAAACTGCTTTTTAAAGCATGCTTATCCATGGGATAAGATCCAACTGATTCAGCCCTGTGCATAAGGTGCCTTTTTGATCAGAGCTTATTTGCTGGATGATCCGATCATATTAACACCTTTAGATCTGATCTAATTTCATGTTTTAAATGAAGATCTAAACCTTATCAACAGAAAAGCTGATTAGTAGTAGTAATAGTAATAAAAGATCTCTTTAAAAGATCCTTTATATTATTAGAGATCACATACTTAGATCTTGCTCTTTGTTTAATCATTTATCTTCTGCCAATTTCTAGGTAGAATACGCTCCCTTTTGAAGTTTACCGGTTTGATTTAAGTAGGATCCCATTAATGATTTTTCACGAAAATTTTGACGTTATCGTAGTAGGTGGTGGACATGCTGGCACTGAAGCCGCATTAGCAGCTGCCCGTATGGGGATGAATACCNATATGGATACCCTTGGTCAAATGTCTTGTAACCCAGCGATTGGTGGGATTGGCAAAGGTCATTTGGTAAAAGAAATTGATGCGCTTGGCGGTGCAATGGCACAGGCCATTGACAAAGGCGGGATCCAATTTCGCACACTAAACTCTTCAAAAGGACCTGCTGTTCGTGCAACTCGAGCACAAGCAGATCGCGCTTTGTACAAAGCAGCTATTCAAACAACATTACAAAATCAAGATAACCTTAAGATTTTTCAACAATCATGTGATGATCTTATTGTTGAAAACGATCGTGTTACTGGCGTAGTAACTCAAATGGGTTTACGTTTTAGTGCTCCAAGTGTTGTTTTAACCGTGGGTACTTTTTTAGGTGGCCAAATACACATTGGTTTAGAAAATTACAAAGGCGGTCGTGCTGGTGATCCACCATCAATTGCATTGGCTGAACGTTTACGCGAACACCCTTTTAGAGTGGATCGCTTAAAAACAGGTACTCCGCCACGTATTGATGCACGTACTGTTGATTTTACAAAAATGGAAGCACAGCCTGGTGATATGCCAACACCTGTATTTTCATTTATGGGTAAACAATCAGATCACCCACAACAAATACCGTGTTACATCACTTACACAAACGAAAAAACACATGATGTTATTCGTAAAAACCTACATCGCTCACCTATGTACTCAGGTGTTATTGAAGGTATTGGTCCACGTTACTGCCCATCAATTGAAGATAAAATTGTACGTTTTGCGGATAAAGATAAGCACCAAATATTTGTTGAACCTGAAGGCTTAACATCATACGAATTATATCCAAATGGTATTTCTACTAGTTTACCGTTTGATGTACAGCTTGAGATTGTGCAATCTATTTCTGGTTTTGAAAATGCACATATTTGTCGACCAGGCTATGCAATAGAATATGACTACTTTGATCCACGTGATTTAAAACAGTCTTTAGAAACAAAATTTATCGAAGGCTTATTTTTCGCGGGTCAAATTAACGGCACTACCGGTTATGAAGAAGCGGGTGCACAAGGCTTAATTGCAGGTATGAATGCTGCGTTAAAAGTGCAAGGTAAAGATTCTTGGACGCCACGTCGCGATGAAGCTTACGTGGGTGTATTAATCGACGACTTAGCAACACTAGGTACGAAAGAACCGTACCGCATGTTTACTAGCCGTGCCGAATACCGTTTACTACTTCGTGAAGATAATGCAGATATTCGCTTAACTGAAAAAGGCCGTGAGCTGGGTTTAGTTAATGACGAACGTTGGCAGGCATTTAACGAAAAAATGGAAGTAATTGAGAAAGAAAAACAACGCATTAAAGATACGTGGATTCATAAAGATCACGTTGTTGTTGATCAAGTAAATGCATTACTAAAAACACCATTAACTCGTGAAGCAAGTTTAGAAGAATTACTTCGTCGTCCAGAGATTCGTTATAACGATCTTATGGCTATTGACGGTTTAGGATCTGAATTTACAAACGTAGCAGCACTTGAACAAGTTGAGATCCATACTAAATACGCAGGCTATATTGCGCGTCAACAAGATGAGATCAATAAGCAGCTTCGTCATGAGCAAACAATTTTACCAAAAGAGTTTGATTACAAAACTGTATCAGGTTTATCAAATGAGGTTGTTGCTAAGCTTATTGAGTCACGTCCAGACACTATTGGCCAAGCATCGCGTATTTCTGGTATCACCCCAGCGGCGATTTCGCTATTATTAGTGTATCTGAAGAAGCAAGGCTTATTACGCAAATCTGCGTAACGATAAGGGTACATAGTGTTACAGCAACAATTAACTACATTGTTAGCGCAAACTGATATTGCGCTAACGGAAAAACAACAGCAACAGCTAGTTCGTTACGTCGAGTTATTAGATAAGTGGAATAAAGCTTATAATTTAACTTCGGTACGCTTACCTGAAGAAATGATGATTAAGCATATTATGGATAGTTTAGTTGTTGCACCTCACTTACCCGGTCATCATTATATTGATGTTGGCACAGGGCCTGGCCTTCCAGGCATTGTATTAGCGATTGCATTACCTAACACACAATTTGTGTTACTAGATAGTCTAGGTAAACGCGTTCGCTTTTTAATGCATGTTAAACATGAGCTTGGCCTTGATAACGTAACACCTGTTCAGTCAAGAGTTGAAGAATATCAGCCAAGTGTTAAATTAGATGGCGTACTCAGTCGTGCATTTGCTTCATTACAAGATATGGTTGACTGGTGTTCGCACTTAATTGATCATTCGGGTAAATTTATAGCGCTTAAAGGTGTGTTCCCTAGTGAAGAGCTAGAGTCATTACCTACTGGCGTTAAGTTTGAGCAAAAAATTGCATTAGAAGTACCTAAGTTAGATGCACAACGACATTTAATTATTCTTTCTAAAGACTAGGGATCAGAGACACCGTGGCAAAAGTCATCGCATTAGCAAATCAAAAAGGTGGAGTGGGTAAAACTACAACCGCTGTTAACCTCGCTGCGTCTATGGCTGCAACGAAACGTAAAGTGCTGTTAATTGATCTCGATCCGCAAGGCAATGCGACTATGGGAAGTGGCGTAGATAAGTACGGCGACGTACCAACTATTTACGACTTACTCATTGAAGATAAACCTATAGAAGACGTTATTATCAAAGAAACGTCTGGCGAATACCATATGATTGCTGCAAACGGTGATGTAACCGCTGCAGAAGTTAAACTTATGGAGTTATTTGCCCGTGAAGTGCGTTTACGTAACGCACTTGAAAAAATTCAGGATCAGTACGAATTTATTTTTATCGACTGTCCACCCTCTTTAAATATGTTAACTGTTAACGCAATGGCCGCAGCCGACTCTATTTTAGTGCCAATGCAGTGTGAGTATTATGCACTTGAAGGGTTAACCGCATTAATGGATACGATTACGCAGCTTGCTAAGTTAGTAAACCCTAGCTTACAAATTGAAGGCATACTTCGTACTATGTATGATCCGCGTAACCGTTTAGCGAATGACGTATCAGAACAATTAAAACAACATTTTGGCGACAAAGTATACCGTACGGTGATCCCGCGTAATGTTCGTTTAGCAGAGGCACCTAGTTTTGGTACACCTGCTATGTATTATGACCGGGCATCAAGTGGCGCTAAAGCATATTTAGCACTCGCTGGTGAAATGTTACGTAGAAAAGAAAAAACAGCGTCCGTTGTCGCCTAACTTTGAGGTAAAAAAATAACATGTCTGCTAAAAAACGAGGTTTAGGCCGAGGACTCGATGCACTTTTAAGTTCGTCAAAGCCTGCACCAAGCGTAAGCAAGGAACAAGACACATCAAACGTGACTGAAGCTGTAAAAAATGCGGCTGAGCCAACTAACAGTGAATTACAAAAACTCCCAATCGAGTTTTTACACTCTGGTAAATATCAACCTCGTAAAGACATGTCCGAAGAGGCACTAGAAGAGCTTGCTAGTTCTATTCGCTCACAAGGTATTATTCAACCTATAGTCGTGCGCCCTATTGCACAAAATAGTTTTGAAATTATCGCTGGTGAGCGTCGTTGGCGTGCAGCGCAAATAGCTAAGCTTGAAACAGTACCTTGTATTATAAAAGACGTACCAGATGAAGCTGCAGTTGCTATTGCGCTAATAGAAAATATTCAGCGTGAAGACTTAAATGCCATGGAAGAAGCGGTTGCGTTAAATCGCTTACTTAATGAGTTTGAACTAACACATCAACAAGTAGCAGATGCAGTTGGTAAATCACGTACTACAGTAACTAACTTACTTCGTTTAAATAATTTAAACAGTGATGTAAAAATTCTGTTAGAACATGGCGACATTGAAATGGGGCACGCTCGTTGTTTATTAGCCCTTGAGGGAGAAGCACAATCAGATGCTGCTCGTTTAGCTGTCGCTAAAGCACTAACCGTTCGTGAAACCGAGAAGTTAGTTCGTTCAATTTTAGAACCAGTGCCAGCTAAAGAAATAGCTGAAAAAGATCCAGATGTTAAACAGTTAGAGCAACAACTCGCTGAAAACCTAGGTGCCAAAGTAGAAATAAATTACAACAAAAAAGGCAAAGGTAAGCTTGTTATTTCTTATATTAATTTGGACGAACTTGACGGCATTTTAAATCGCATTAATCAAGACAATACCCACCATTAGTTTTCTACATGTCTAAAAAGGGACATTTGTAGCTATTTCGTGTTACAAAGCGTCTACTCAAGTTGCAAAACTGGCAGGATTAAGTATAATTTCGCCAGTTTTCACACCCTAACAATTAGAACGCAATAAAGGTTAACTAAACGTGACTGATAAGTTAGCGAGTCCATATCGACTTGCCGTATTAAAGTTAATTTGCCTTCAGGGTGTTGTAGCATTAGTTGCTGCTGTAATTATTTGTTTTAGTTCGGGAGTCAATGCCGCGCTTTCATCACTCGCTGGTGGAGTTGTCGCAGTACTTCCGCACTTTGTATTTGGTCTTTATGCATTCAGACATATGGGTGCAAGTCGAGCAAATCAAGCGTATGCCTCGTTGAAACGCGGCAACGGATTAAAATTTATGCTAACAATTGTATTGTTTGCGCTAGTACTGAAGCATTTTCCGGTAATTTTA
Organism: Pseudoalteromonas sp. TB25; assembly: GCF_000497995.1. Lineage (NCBI taxonomy): Bacteria > Pseudomonadati > Pseudomonadota > Gammaproteobacteria > Alteromonadales > Pseudoalteromonadaceae > Pseudoalteromonas > Pseudoalteromonas sp. TB25. The sequence goes on along the minus strand of NZ_AUTI01000393.1, from coordinate 12,366 downwards.
TTACCCTTTTTTAGTACTTATATACTGGCGCTCTTTACTGGATTGTTCGCACCCGTTTTTTTTAAACATTAACTTTGGGATATAACATGGCAGCAGAAGAAGTTACTCTATCTGGCCATATCCAGCACCATTTGACCAATGCTAAGATGTGTTCGACCGATACAGGTCTCGCCTTCAATAAAGCATGTACGGATAGTGGTTTCTGGACATGGCATATAGATACCCTCGCATGGTCTATCGGTTTAGGTCTTATATTTTTATGGATCTTTCGTAGTGCCGCTAAAAAATCAACACTAGGTGTACCTGGAAAATTTCAATGTTTCATTGAAATGGTAGTAGAGTTTGTTGGTGACAACGTACGTGATACTTTCCATGGTAAAAGCAAGCTTATTGCACCATTAGCATTAACAATATTCGTTTGGATATTTTTAATGAACTTAATGGATTTAATACCGGTTGACTTTTTACCTGCATTGGCTGGTTTTGTTGGTGAAACTGCGTTTGGTATGGATTCACACGATGTGTACATGAAAATTGTACCAACGACTGACATTAATATGACTGCAGCGCTAGCGCTGGGTGTATTTATTTTAATGATAGGCTACTCAATTAAAATAAAAGGAATCGGTGGTTTTATTAAAGAACTAACACTTCACCCGTTTAGTTCAAATAATACTGCACTACAAATCCTTTTAATCCCGTTTAACTTATTACTTGAACTGATTGCGCTGGTTTCTAAACCGTTTTCATTAGCGCTACGTCTGTTTGGTAACTTATATGCAGGTGAATTGATTTTCATCTTGATCGGCGCTATCGGATTTATGCAATTACCATTGCATTTTGTTTGGGCTGTATTCCACATCTTAGTAATTGTATTGCAAGCATTCGTATTTATGATGCTAACAATCGTATACCTAAGCATGGCTAGCTCAGATAATCACTAATTTTATATTTACAATTTTACTTTTACTTTTAACTTTACAATTGAAACTTTGGAGAAATAAATGGAAGCTTTAGAATTATTAAACGGCTTAAAATACATCGCAGTAGCTTTACTAATCGGTTTTGGTGCAATCGGCACTGCAATCGGTTTTGGTAACATGGGCGGTAAATTCCTTGAAGCATGTGCGCGTCAACCTGAGCTTGCACCTTCGCTACAAGTTAAGATGTTTATTCTTGCTGGTCTAATCGATGCTGTAGCAATGATTGGTGTTGGTATCGCTATGGTATTGTTGTTCGTACTTTAATTTTATTTTTTGAACAGCTTACTATTTAAGGAGGAGCGGTTGTGAATTTAAACGCCACTCTTATCGGTGAATTGATTGCGTTTACGGTGTTCGTATTATTTTGTATGAAATACGTATGGCCACCACTAAACGGTGCAATTGAAGCTCGCCAGAAAAAAATCGAAGATGGTTTAGCTGCCTCTGATAGAGCCGAAAAAGACTTAGAACTTGCGCAAAAGAAAGCTGCTGAACAGCTTAAAGATGCAAAAGCTCAAGCGGCTGATATCATTGATCAAGCTAAAAAGCGTGCAGTGCTAATTGTTGACGAAGAAACACTTCGTGGTCAGCAAGAGCGTGAAAGTATCATTGCTCAAGGGCACTCTGAAGTTGAGTCTGAACGTAATCGCATAACAGAAGAGCTACGTAAGCAAGTAGCAACTCTGGCAGTGATTGGTGCAGAACGTATTTTAGAGCGTGAAATTAATCAAGCCGCACATAGTGACATCGTTGAAAAACTTGTCGCTGAGCTGTAATTAGGAGGGTATGAGCATGTCTAATTTGACTACTATCGCTCGCCCATACGCTAAAGCGGCTTTTGAACTTGCCGTTGAGAAAGGCACTCTAGAAAGCTGGAATGATATGTTGTTCTTTGCAGGCCACGTAGCCAGCAATGAACAAGCATCATCTGCTTTAGCAGGTATGCCTACAGCTACTGCACAAGCTGAGTTATTTATTCAACTTTGTGCTGAGCAGCTCAACGAACAAGGTCAGAACCTAGTTAAGGTGATGGCTGAAAATGGACGTTTGACAGCTCTACCTGACGTTGCTGAGTTATTTGCTGAATTTAAAGCAGAATACGATAAAGAAATCGAAGTAGATGTGATTTCTGCAACTCCTCTTGTTGCTGCGCAACAAGAGTCATTGGTAGCGGCACTTGAAAAACGTTTCGCACGCAAAGTTAAGCTGAATTGTAGTGAAGACGCGTCAGTGGTTGGTGGACTTATTATTAGGTCTGGCGACACTGTAATCGACGGTACTATTCGCGGTAAATTAAGCCGCTTAGCTACAACACTACAATCGTAATTGGGAAAAAGAGCATGCAACTTAATTCCACTGAAATTTCAGATCTGATCAAACAACGTATTGAGAAGTTCGAAGTTGTAAGTGAAGCTCGTAACGAAGGTACTATTGTATCTGTTACTGACGGTATCATCCGCATCCACGGTCTTGCTGACTGTATGCAAGGTGAAATGATTGAGCTTCCTGGCAGCCGTTATGCTATCGCACTAAACCTTGAGCGCGACTCAATTGGTGCAGTAGTAATGGGTCCGTACGCTGACCTTACTGAAGGCGTAAAAGTATATACAACTGGTCGTATTTTAGAAGTTCCTGTTGGTCCTGGTCTACTTGGTCGTGTTGTAAACACACTAGGTGCTCCAATCGATGGTAAAGGCGCTTTAGATAACGACGGGTTTGAACCTGTAGAAAAAATTGCACCAGGTGTAATCGAGCGTAAATCAGTAGATGAGCCAGTTCAAACTGGTTATAAATCTATCGATGCGATGATTCCAGTTGGTCGTGGTCAACGTGAACTTATCATCGGTGACCGTCAAACAGGTAAAACTGCACTAGCAATCGATGCAATCATCAATCAAAAAGACACAGGCGTTAAGTGTGTGTACGTTGCGATTGGTCAAAAAGCATCTACTATTGCAAACGTAGTTCGTAAATTAGAAGAGCATGGTGCATTAGCAAATACTATCGTAGTTGTTGCATCTGCTTCTGAATCTGCGGCACTTCAGTACTTAGCACCGTTCGCGGGCTGTACTATGGGTGAATACTTCCGTGACCGTGGTGAAAACGCATTAATCGTATATGATGATTTGTCTAAGCAAGCAGTTGCTTACCGTCAAATTTCATTACTACTTAAGCGTCCACCAGGCCGTGAAGCATACCCAGGTGACGTATTCTACCTTCACTCTCGTCTTTTAGAGCGTGCATCGCGTGTAAACGCAGATTACGTTGAAAAGTTCACTAATGGTGAAGTGAAAGGTAAAACTGGTTCATTGACGGCATTGCCAATCATTGAAACTCAAGGCGGCGACGTTTCTGCGTTCGTACCGACTAACGTTATCTCTATCACCGATGGTCAGATCTTCTTAGAAACTGACTTATTCAACTCAGGTATCCGTCCGGCAGTAAATGCTGGTATCTCGGTATCGCGTGTTGGTGGTGCTGCACAAACTAAAATCGTTAAGAAACTAGGTGGCGGTATTCGTCTAGCCCTAGCTCAGTACCGTGAATTAGCTGCGTTCTCGCAGTTCGCGTCTGACCTTGATGATGCTACTCGTGCTCAACTTGAGCATGGTGAGCGTGTAACAGAGCTAATGAAGCAGAAACAGTACGCGCCAATGTCTGTTGCTGAAATGTCTTTGTCGTTATTTGCTGCTGAAAAAGGCTTCCTTCAAGACATCGAAATTTCGAAAATCGGTGACTTTGAAGCAGCTTTACTTTCGTATGCAACTAGCACATACGCAGAGCTTGTGGCTCAAATCAATGAAACTGGTAACTTGAATGCCGAGATCGAAGCGCAGCTTAAAGAACTTCTTACGAAGTTCAAGTCTACGCAAACTTGGTAATTTAGTTATTAATGGTGCGCTTTAGGAAACTAAAGCACACCTTGATTCGGAGAGAGAGTCATGGCCAGCGGAAAAGAGATTAAAAGCAAGATCGGGAGTATTAAAAATACTCAAAAGATCACTAGCGCAATGGAAATGGTTGCTGCGTCTAAAATGAAAAGGGCGCAAGAACGCGTTGCTTCAAGCCGTCCATACGCTAATAAATTACGTGAAGTAATTGGTCGTGTTGCTCAAGCAAATCTTGATTTTACTCACCCGTTCTTAAAAGAACGTGAAGTGAAACGAGTTGGTTATATTGTTATCTCTACAGACCGTGGTCTGTGTGGCGGTTTAAACTCAAACGAGTTTAAGAAAGTTGCACTTGATGTTAAAGCGTGGAAAGAGAAAGGTGTTGATGCTGAATTTGCTACTTTAGGTAGTAAGGCAGCAGGCTTCTTTCAACGTTTTGGTGGTCAACTACTCGCTAAAAAAGCGGGCCTAGGAGATAAACCTTCAGTACAAGACGTTATTGGTCCTGTAAAAATTATGCTTGATGCATTTTCTGAAGGCAAAATAGACCGTTTATTCTTGGTATATAACAAATTCGTTAATACCATGAAGCAAGAGCCAATTATAGATCAGTTACTCCCTTTGCCAAAAGCTGAAGAAGAAGTATCTGCTCACACATGGGATTACTTATACGAGCCAAACCCAGAGGCTATTTTAGAGTCTTTGTTAGTACGCTTTATTGAGTCTCAAGCATACCAAGGTGTGGTAGAAAATGCTGCCTCAGAACAGGCTGCTCGTATGGTTGCAATGAAAGCTGCAACTGATAACGCAGGTGACCTTATGGACGAGCTACAGCTTGTTTATAACAAGGCTCGCCAAGCAGCAATCACACAAGAAATTAGTGAGATTTGTTCTGGCTCAGCAGCAGTTTAATGCTTCAGGTAAAGATTAACGAGAGGAATAGACATGAGTTTAGGTAAGGTCGTCCAAATTATCGGCGCCGTTGTGGATATTGAATTTCCACAAGATAGCGTGCCAGCGGTATACCACGCACTAAGAGTAACAGATGGCGATTTAGCTGGTTTGACTTTAGAAGTTCAACAACAGCTAGGTGGCGGTGTAGTGCGTACTATCGCTATGGGTACTACTGATGGTTTACGTCGTAGTGCTTTAGTTATGAATACAGGTGAATCGATTCAAGTTCCAGTTGGTAAAGCAACACTTGGTCGTATCATGAACGTACTTGGTGAGCCAATCGATGAAGCGGGTCCAATCGGCGAAGAAGACCGTATGTCTATTCACCGTGCAGCGCCTTCATACGAAGAGCAATCAAGTTCAGTTGAGCTTTTAGAAACTGGTATTAAGGTTATCGACCTTGTATGTCCATTTGCTAAAGGTGGTAAAGTTGGTTTATTCGGTGGTGCCGGTGTTGGTAAAACTGTAAACATGATGGAACTTATCCGTAACATCGCAATCGAGCACAGCGGCTACTCAGTATTCGCAGGTGTTGGTGAGCGTACACGTGAGGGTAACGATTTCTACCATGAGATGAACGATTCAAACGTACTTGATAAAGTATCGCTTGTATACGGTCAGATGAACGAGCCTCCAGGTAACCGTTTACGCGTAGCGTTAACAGGTCTTACTATGGCTGAAAAGTTCCGTGATGAAGGTCGCGATGTACTTTTCTTCGTAGATAATATCTACCGTTATACACTTGCTGGTACAGAAGTATCTGCACTTCTTGGTCGTATGCCGTCAGCGGTAGGTTACCAGCCTACACTTGCTGAAGAAATGGGTGTGCTTCAAGAGCGTATCGCTTCAACTAAGACGGGTTCAATTACATCAATCCAAGCGGTATACGTACCTGCGGATGATTTAACGGATCCATCTCCAGCAACTACCTTTGCTCACTTAGACGCAACAGTAGTACTTTCACGTGATATCGCATCACTTGGTATCTACCCAGCGGTAGATCCACTTGATTCATCTTCGCGTCAACTTGACCCACAAGTAATTGGTCAAGAGCACTACGATACAGCACGTGGCGTTCAAACAGTTCTTCAGCGTTACAAAGAACTTAAAGACATCATTGCAATCCTAGGTATGGACGAGCTTTCTGACGAAGATAAGCAACTTGTATCTCGTGCACGTAAAATCCAACGTTTCCTATCTCAGCCATTCTTCGTGGCAGAGGTGTTTACAGGCGCGTCTGGTAAATACGTATCACTGAAAGATACAATTGCTGGCTTCAAAGGCATTTTAAACGGCGAGTTTGATGAGCTTCCAGAGCAAGCGTTTTACATGGTTGGCTCTATCGAAGAAGCTCAAGAAAAAGCCAAAGGCATGTAACTAGGAGGGTAGTATGACAGCTATGACTGTACATCTTGACGTAGTAAGCGCAGAGCAGAGCTTGTTCTCTGGTCTTGTTGAATCGATTCAAGTATCTGGTAGTGAAGGCGAGCTGGGTGTAAACCTAGGTCATGCTCCACTACTAACTGCCCTTAAACCTGGTATGGTACGTTTAGTTAAGCAATATGGTCACGAAGATGTGTTATATGTTGCTGGCGGTACATTAGAAGTTCAACCAAATCACATCACGATTCTTGCAGATACTGCGGTTCGTGGTGAAGATTTAGATGAAGATTCTGTACAAAAAGCTAAACGTGAAGCTGAAGAACATATGGCGAATTCGTCAGCTGTTGAGTTTGATTATCAACAAGCGGCTACGCGACTGGCAGAAGCAGTTGCTCAGTTACGCGTAATTCAGCAATTACGTCACAAGTAAGCCTATCCGGTTTTGAAAAGCCCACTTTATGTGGGCTTTTTTGTGTCTGTAATTTAAACATGGTGTATCGCTTATTTATAATTGTTAAATAACAGGTCTATCAGACTATTATCTGTGCTTTATCACTTATATCCTTCACCAATCCTCGCTACAATAACGTCATCCAATTAAGTGTGTTTTTCAGTCAATATTCAGTACGAATAAACTAACCTACTGAGTATTTGCACAAGAAGTGATTTACGTAATCTTCTGCACAAACATAATACTTATTTAGCTAAAACAACGGAAAAAGGAAATTGTTTTAATGGCTCTAACAACTGTTATTCTTGCTGCGGGTAAAGGTACTCGTATGCGCTCTGCTCTACCTAAAGTTTTGCACAATGTTGCAGGTAAACCAATGGTACAGCACGTTATTGATAATGCGATGGCATTAGGTGCAACGACTACAAACTTAGTTTACGGACACGGCGGCGATCTATTACAACAACAACTTGCCGATAACGATGTAAATTGGGTACTTCAAGCAGAACAACTCGGTACTGGCCACGCAGTAGCGCAAGCCAACTCTCATATTAACGATGAAGACACAGTATTGATTTTATACGGCGATGTACCGCTAACAAAACAATCAACTCTAGAGCGTTTATTAGCTGCAACACCTAAAAATGGTTTAGCGGTATTAACGGTAAATTTGGTAAACCCAAATGGCTATGGTCGCATGCTTCGTGTTGGTGGTAAGTTAGTCGGTATTGTTGAGCAAAAAGATGCAAGCTCAGAGCAGTTACTTATTAACGAAGTAAATACAGGCATTATGGCTGTTAACGGTAAGCTATTAAAAACATGGTTAGGTAACTTATCTAACAATAATGCACAAGGCGAGTACTACTTAACAGATATCGTTGCAATGGCTCACAGTGAAGGCGTAGAGATCACTTCAGCGCAACCAGATCATGCAATGGAAGTTGAAGGCGCAAATAACCGCGTACAACTTGCAGGCTTAGAGCGCGCTTACCAAGCATGGCAAGCAGAAGAGTTAATGTTAAATGGCGCTACCCTGGCCGACCCTGCTCGTATTGATGTTCGCGGCAATGTTAAAACAGGCGAAGACGTATTAGTTGATATAAACGTTATCTTTGAAGGTAATGTGACCCTTGGTAACAATGTACAAATTGGCCCTAACTGTGTACTTAAAAACTGTACCATAGGCGATAACGTGGTAATAAAGGCGAATACCTTAATTGAAGATGCAAGCGTAGCTGCTAAATGTACGCTGGGCCCTTATGCTCGCCTTCGCCCTGGCGCTGTTATGGAAGAAGACTCACACATTGGTAACTTTGTTGAGATGAAAAAAACCCGTTTAGGCAAAGGCTCAAAAGCCAACCACTTAAGTTATTTAGGTGATGCTGAAATTGGCGAAAAAGTGAATATTGGCGCTGGTACTATTACCTGCAACTACGATGGTGTTAATAAATCAAAAACTATTATTGGCGATAATGCTTTTATTGGCTCTAATTCATCACTCGTTGCCCCAGTAAATATAGGCGCAACTGCAACAATTGGTGCAGGCTCTGTGATCACCAGTACCGTTGAAGATGACCAATTAGCAATAGCACGCTCTAAACAGCGTAATTTAACGGGTTGGAAACGCCCAGTTAAAAAATAATAAGCCAACACCTTTTTAAAGCGAGTTATATACTCGCTTTTTTATTGCTTATATTTTGACTATTATTTAAACTTATGATTAACGGATTAAAAAATACACTTAAGGAACTCCTATGTCTGCATATGCTCGCCGTGCTATTGCCGAAAGGCAACGTCAAAATCAAATTAAAAGTCTTCTATCAGGTAACAATCACACGCTGATACAAATGAATTCTGCAGAGTTTGTAGAATACATTATTTCTGTAAAGATGAAGCAAGGTAAATCTCGTTCAGAAGTGGTTGATTGGCTTGATGAGTTACTGGAAGAGCATAATTCACTATCAAGTAAATGGAAACGAATTAAAGATCCATTAAAGACAGGGGGTGGGTTATACCCTTTATTTGATGATATGAAGGCATTAGCCATTATAGCGGCTGCAATGCAGCGCCAAGGTAATGTTTTTGGTAAGTTTAAAATTAAAGTTTATAATGGTTCCCCTGCTATTATAATGTCTTCTTATCCTGGTATCAAAGCTCATTTAACGGGTACTCGTTATTTAGCAAGTAACCCCAAACTTTTTACTATCGGTGTCGGTAAATTAGAAGCTGCAAAAGCTATGAAGGGTGGGTTTGTGCTCACTCTAGTAATTTCAGTGACATTTCATGCTACAGACTACCTTTTAAACGATCAAAAAACATGGCATGACTTAGTGGCAGGTGTAGCCGTGGATATGGCTGTAGTTGGAGCTGCTATTGTGACTACTAGTACAATATTAGGTGTCGCATCAGCAGCATCAGCAGGTTTAGCAACAATAATTGCAGGTACAGTATTAGTGCCCTTGTTGGTTGTTGTAATCGTTGGGGTGGCTTTTTCAATTGCATTTTCAGATACCAGTGATTATGTAAAAGTACTTTCTGATGAGTTAAGAAATATTGAAAATAAGATACAGAGTGGTGTAGTTAAAATTAAGGCTGGAGCGCAAAAAATTAATAGCGAATATAAAGAAAATCCAAATGAATTTTTACATGAAACCTTTGGAGTTCCTATGTTTAAAAAAACTAGGTCTTATAACTTGTGAAGTTTTTAGAATGGAAAAAAGCAGATAAAAAGTTATCTCTTGCAAATATGAAAGAATTAGCATCTGTTTTTTTCTTGTTAATTGTTAGTGGGGGACTGTGCTACAAGATAGCCTTAAACTTTTTTTCCGAAGTGGAAACTATATTTTTAGTTAGTCAGCCTCAATTTTTTATCAAAGAGCAAGCCACCATACTATTATCTTTTTTATTATTACCTTGCTTATTTTTAACGTTTTTATCAACTTTACAGCGTTTTTTGGGGTTTGATATAAAGTTAACTTTAATTAATGCATTTAAAAGTGCAGTTGTAGGTTTAATTGTTTTATTAATTCTATCAATCCCGACGAATCTTGTTATAGAGTCTAATTTAAAAAGCAAAGGTTACACTTATTGTAGTTGGTACACCGGACCCTCACTTCGAGCGCCTGATGTTTGGCTAAAAAACGATGAGTTATGCTTACAAGGTGGCTCTGTCATAATCAGTGATATAGCCGATTGGTTCGAGCAAAAAAACCAACAAGGTATTGAACCTTCTGTTGATGAGCTAAAAGAGTTTATAGAAGAAACTCGAAAAAGGCGTAATGAGCATATTAATAGCTTTTAGTTACAAAGCTGATTTCATGGGTAATAAGCTACTCCTTAGCTGCAAGCGAGTTTAACACTCGCTTTTTTATTGCCGAAAGCTAATCAAAATAAAACTGCCATAATCTTGTCATGCCTGTGTGTTGATATTTAGCAAATACAATACTAAGGAAAATCACATGTTTAAAAAATCAATTATTGCGCTGTCACTTATATCTGTTCTTACTGGTTGCTCACTTGATGGTGACGATGGTCAAAACGGCTCTCAAGGATTACAGGGAGAACAAGGCACAGATGGAATTAATGGGTTAAATGGTATAAATGCCAATTCAGCATTAAATATTAACCTTGTGGGTAGAGGTGTATTAAATGCACAAAGCCCAGAAGGTGCAGCTGAAATAGTTGCATATCAAGCATCTAAAAAATGGATTTACGCTATTAACAGTTCAGGTGATGACGCTGTTGTTAATATTTTACCCGCAGACACCTTTGATACTGCCGCACTTGTTAAAGATAACGAAGGGGTTATAAGCGCCACTAACTTAACCTCGGTCATTACGCTACCTTTAAACGAGAACACCCAAGGCGATGCAAACAGCATTGCTATTGATGAAAACAATAATTTACTAGCGGTTGCAATGGCTGCTGAAAGCACGGGTGATGAAGGTCAAATTGCTTTTTACGATATAAGCGGCGAATCACCTGTCTTTATTAAAAATGTTACAGTCGGATTTTTACCAGACATGGTGACGTTCACCCACGATGGCGCAAAGGCAGTGGTTGCTAACGAAGGTGAACCAAGTGGCGACTACAGCGTAGATCCTGAAGGTTCTATTAGTATTATCGATATAACAAATAATGTAATAGCTGATACAGCAATAAATATTGATTTTAAAGCCTATAACAACAAACAAACCGAACTAGAAGCGCAAGGGGTCGTTTTTGCAAATCCAAATGGTCGTACTATTAACGGTAATCTAATAAATACCACAGTAGCTATGGATTTAGAGCCCGAGTACGTTAGCATTTCTAAAGATAACAAATATGCTTATGTATCTATTCAAGAAAACAATGCACTTGCAATAGTTAACCTACAAGACAACAGTCTTGAGCTAAAGGGCTTAGGCTTTAAAGAGTGGTCAAGCTTACAACTTGATGCCTCAGATAAAGATGGCGGCGTTAATTTTAAATCATACCCAGGGCTCTATGGTATGTACCAGCCCGATACTATCTCAAGCTTTAGTTGGAAAGGCGCTAACTTTATAGTCACTGCCAACGAAGGTGACGCAAGAGAATACTTTTTTGATACAACGGATGAAGCAGACTGTATAGCAAAGGGCGGACTTGATTACGATGAAGACGATGGCTGCTTAGCTTATATAGATGAAAGCCGCGTTGAAGACTTAACGCTTGCAGCTAATTTTGATTACTTAAATAACGACGATAACGATATTGGTCGCTTAAAAGTAACAACAATAAAAGGCGATACTAATAATGATGGTCAATACGAATCGCTTTATGCTTATGGTGCACGTTCGTTTACCATTTGGGACAGCAATGGGCTGGTGGTGTTTGATTCAGGCGATGATATAGGTCGAATTACTGCATCGGTTCATGGTGAAGCATTTAACAACAATGAAGATGAAAACAAAGGTGACTCACGCTCAGATGATAAAGGCGCAGAGCCAGAAGCGCTGACTATTGGTAAAATTGACGATCGTACATTTGCTTTTATAGGGCTCGAGCGTATGGGTGGGATTATGGTTTATGATATTACCAATCCATATAATGTGCAGTTTGAAGACTACTTCTATAATAGAGGCTTAATTAAAGACGCTAATATTACAGGCGATTTAGCGCCTGAAGGAATGGTATTCGTTCCAGCTGAGCAAAGTGCTACAGGAAACCCACTCTTAATCGTTGGAAATGAAATATCAGGCTCTATTGCCGTATGGGAAATAGCATCTAAATAAACCTTTAATTTAAAATAAAGCTGTGTGTTGTTTGTTTAACATACAGCTTAGTTTAAACCTTACTAATACCTCATCAATAGATACTTATATTGTGCGTGTTTTTTAAACTAAAAGTATCCTGTAGCCCTTTATTTGTATAGCTTTCATACTAAATTCATTTAATTGTCAAAAAGCTGAAATAAAACATTGACCCCCGCTCGAATCTCCCTATAATGCGACCCCACTGAGACGGGAAACAGCAACGCATAGCGAGGCACGAACAACTCAGGGTGTTAAGTAAAACTTAGATTGAATCTTTTTAGAAAGTTTAAATTTAAGTGTTGACAAAAAAATAGGAAAGCGTAATATGCGCAGCCCTAGCGAGATAAAGTTCAACTTTATAATCGCAACGTTCTTTAACAATATAAAGCAATCATCTGTGTGGGCACTCGTACAGATTGAGTTCTAACAGC
>NZ_AUTI01000392.1:0-12897 GCF_000497995.1 Pseudoalteromonas sp. TB25 | reverse complement strand
AGCCACTTAGCGAGTCGTAGTCGATGCCGTGCATGTTGCTTGGTGCTGCTACTGCTGTACCTGCATTTGCTGGCGTTATAAGCCTATCCTCAACTGCAATATTAGTACTACCAGCCATTAGTTTGCTTTTAACTTCGTCAAATACAGCAACGGTTCCATTTGTTAGTGCTACAAAAGCTCGATCAGTGTTTGCATCGTAATCAACATCCCAAGGGCGAGCATCGTTTGCAAACGTAAGCGTCATTAATGGGCTTGCATCCCCTGTGGTGCAAGTTGAAAATATTGAAATGCTTGGAGTATCTGCATTATTTTCTGCAACTAAAATCATACCGCTATCAGAAGCCACATCAAGACCTTTAGGAGATATAAGGCCTGTATTCGAACCAGTAATAATGCTGTCTTGGTTCGTATTATAAGTTTGCCCATCTCTGTTTATTGCCACTTTATTTGAAATAACAATACCGCCAATTGAGGTTGTACTGTTATCGAACGTTGTATAGCTATTACCCGCTTTATCAAAAGTTACACTTTCGATAGTTTGACTTGCATTATAGTTGCCAATTTCTGTGTTAAGTTGTGAACTTAATCGACTAATTTGCCCAGTTGTTTCACCTGCAGTGCCCGGATTACTACTTACAGCAACACCTAGCAGCGCCATATTAGCGGTATCACTATCTGAAATATCAGCCATCTCATTTTGTATACCCAGTTTAGTAATTGACTCAGGTTTAATTGTTGAGGTAACTAAATCAGGAGTGATATCGCCGCTCTCACCTGAAAATATATTGCTGAACACAAGAACAGCATCATTTGATTTTTCAGCTACACGTAAGTCACTACCTTCAAGGCTAATATCAACTGGGTTACCAAGCATTGTTGCTGGACCGGCAATACTTCGTGCAACGCTTACTAAGCCCTCTGCAGTTGAAGCATTATTAATTACAAATAACGAACCATCGGTTGCGTCTGAGGCACTGCCTACATCAGACAAAACAAGTTTATTAGTATTTGAGTCATAAACAATGCCGTGAATATTTACAGATATTTGCGTGCCATCATTATTACTTGGAGTAATTGTGCGGCTTGGCATTGCGGCAAATTCACCACCAACAAAATTATCATAAACGGCTACATCACCATTTGTTAGTGCTACATAAAGGCGGTCGTTAGATTCATCATAATCAACATCCCACGGCGCCGCTTCTGTAATAGTTGTGCCTAAAGGCGCTGCATCGCCCGCGGCTGTAGCGCCAAAAGTCGTTACTTGCATAGCGCCAAAGTCAGCAATAAAAACAAGGCCACTCTTTTGTGCTACAGCTATTCCTTTAGGGTTTACCAGTGTTGTGTTAGTACCTGTTATTTCGCGATCTGTATTAGCTGTATAGGTTGCGCCGTCACTACGATTTGCAAGCTGGCAAATAGTTTTAATACTGCCATTTTCGCTGTCGCTTGCTTGCAATAAATTACCTAAGCTATCAAATGCAACGCCTTCGTTAGCTGTTGTATTAAAGGTTTTTAGTTTAGAGGCGTTTTGGTTAATTAAATCGATAGTGCCTGTATTGCTCTCGCCATTGTTTGCCAAAATTAATGTGGCTGATGCAAAACCAGGGTTGCCATTTGTACCGTCGGTACCGTTTTGTCCATCGGTGCCTGCAATACCATCTACGCCGTTTTCACCATCGTCTGAGCTACAGCCTGTAATGCCGATTAATACTGCAAGTGTTAAAGCTGAAAAACTAAGCGTGTGTTTAAGTGTGTTTTTTTGTGTTGAATGAGTTGTTAAATTAGCTTTATTCATCATTTTTACCTTTTAAATATTCCATCAAATGTAGGTAAATAACGCGCTTGCTCATAAGGCATAGACTAAGCGGCACTGATTATTTACATGTTAACCTCATATCAATAACGGCTATAAAATGAAACTGGATGCAAAAAAGTTAAAATTAAAAACAAAAAAAGGAGCCTTGAGGCTCCTTTTTAATAAACTAAGTAAATAGCTTAAGCGATAAACGCCTTAATAGCGTTTAATATTCCTTGCTCGCCTAATCCCATTTCATCGTGCATTTCATCTTGCGTGCCGTGTTTAATAAACTCATCAGGAATACCTAAGTTAAGGATATTAATATCAGCTTTTTGCGTTGCCAAGTATTCATTAACTGCAGAGCCGGCACCGCCAGCAATCGCGTTATCTTCAAGCGTAACAAAGGTATCGTGGCTAGTAGCAAGCTCATTTAAAAGTGCAGTATCAAGTGGTTTAATAAAACGCATATTAACAAGCGTTGCATCTAATTCGTTAGCTGCAAGCTGGGCGTTTTCAAGTAATGTACCGAACGATAAAATGGCAATTTTACTGCCTTTCTTAATTGTATCTGCCTTACCTATTTCGAGCAGTTGCATAGTGCTTTCAATGTCTGCAGTACCTGCGCTACCTCGAGGGTAACGAACTGCAACAGGGCAGTTTTCTTTATAACCGGTGTATAGCATTTGGCGGCATTCGTTGGTGTCGCTTGGTGCCATAATTACCATATTTGGAATACAGCGCATAAAGCTTAAATCGTACGCACCTTGGTGAGTTTCACCATCGGCTCCAACAATACCAGCGCGGTCAATGGCAAATAATACAGGTAAGTTTTGCAGTGCAACATCATGTATTAATTGGTCATACGCACGTTGTAAAAAGCTCGAGTAAATAGCAACAACAGGTTTTAAACCTTCACAAGCAAAACCAGCTGCTAAAGTAACAGCATGCTGCTCTGCAATGGCCACATCAAAGTATTGATCTGGAAACTCTTTAGAAAAACGTACCATGCCAGAGCCTTCGCGCATTGCTGGCGTAATAGCCATTAACTTGCTGTCTTGCTTTGCCATGTCGCATAACCAATCGCCGAAAACTTTTGAAAAAGTAGCAGCGCTAGGTTTAGATTTAGGCAGGCTAGTTGTGCTCGGATCGAATTTTGGTACACCATGGTAGCCAATAGGATCGGCTTCAGCCGGTTTGTAGCCCTTACCTTTTTGCGTTTTTATATGTAAAAGCTGTGGGCCTTTTAAATTACGCATATTACGCAATGTATCTACAAGCATGTTTACATCGTGACCATCAATTGGGCCTATGTAATTTAGGCCTAATTCTTCAAAGAAGGTCCCCGGGATCATCATGCCCTTAATGTGCTCTTCCATTTTACTGGCAAGTTGCTTTACCGGAGGCACACCTGAGAGTAACTTTTTACTGCCTTCACGAATGTTAGTATAAAAGCTACCTGATAAAATTCGGGCAAAGTGATTTGTTAATGCGCCAACATTTTCTGAAATCGACATTTCGTTATCATTTAAAATAATAAGCATGTCTGATTTTACATCGCCTAAATGATTCATCGCTTCAAATGCCATGCCTGCGGTGATAGCTCCGTCACCAATAATGGCTACAGATTTTCGACCTTTGCCTTCTTTTTGGGCGGCAATAGACATACCTAAGGCAGCTGAAATAGAGGTGCTTGAATGACCTACGCTAAACGTATCGTATTGGCTTTCATCGCGAAAAGGAAAAGGGTGCAAACCGTCTTTTTGGCGAATAGTGTGCATTTGGTCGCGACGACCTGTAAGGATTTTATGTGGATAAGCTTGGTGACCCACATCCCAAACTAGGCGATCGTCTGGAGTGTTATAAACATAATGTAGCGCAACGGTTAGTTCAACCGTCCCTAAACCAGACGCTAGATGACCGCTACTTTGCGATACTGAGTTGAGTAAATAATCGCGCAGCTCATTGCTAAATGCAGGGAGTTTGTCTTGCGCTAAGTCACGCAATTGGGCTGGCTCGTCAACCAAATTAAGTAATGGATACTTGCTACTATCAAGTGTCATGGTTTTATATATATCCTTCGCTAACATTAATTCATTCAAAGCTTTTACGAATAATTAATGTTGAGTAATAATGTCAGTGCTAATTGCAATACGTATGAGCAAAAATTAGTGGTCACGCTCAATTAGGTAATTTGCTAGCGACGCAAGAAGTGTTGTGTCAGCATCTATATTTGCCAACGCTTCATGGGCTTGTTGTATTAAATTTTGCGCCTTTTCTTTAGCGCCTAGCATACCTAATAACGCCGGATATGTCGCTTTATTCGCGGCAATATCGGAGCCTTGTGGTTTACCTAAAGTAACCGTATCGCCTTCAACATCTAAAATGTCGTCGTGTACTTGAAACGCCAGCCCTATAGCATACCCAAAAATGCTTAAATTTTCTAAGGTTTGTTGATCTGCCTTTTCACTGCACAGTGCACCAAGTGTAATTGCACAATTAATTAAAGCTCCGGTTTTTAGCTTATGTATTCGCTCAAGCTCTTGTACGGTAATTACTTTATCTGTTGCTGCTATGTCAAGACCTTGTCCGCCTACCATGCCCTCAAGGCCTGATGCGTTGGCAAGCGTAGCAATCATTTTTACTTGTGTTTGCGACGAGCATGTAAATTTGTGATTCGCAATAAGCTCAAAGGCGAGTGTTTGTAGGGCATCACCGGCTAAAATTGCATTTGCCTCGCCAAATTCTATATGGCAAGTAGGGCGGCCACGGCGTAAGTCGTCATCGTCCATAGCGGGCAAATCATCATGAACTAGCGAATAGCTATGGATACACTCAATTGCAGCTGCAAGTACATGTAAGTCTTGCTGGTTTGCACCGAGCATTTTACCTGTGGCATAAACTAAAAATGGACGTAATCTTTTACCGCCATTAAATAATCCATACTGGGTGGCGTTCTTGACTGTTTCTTCAGTATCGAGAGGCTGTTTAAAATGCTGTTGTAAGGTCGCTACTACATCTTTTTGAGCACGTTCGATATAATTATTTATGCTCACAGCTATTCCATATCATTATCAAAATTCGTAAGAACTGACTTTTCGCCATTCCCCATCAAAATTGATACTTTTTGTTCTGCTTGCTGTAATTTACCTGATGAAGCACTTGCTAATGCAATTCCACGCTCAAATTGCTTTAACGATTGCTCAAGCGATAAGTCACCTTGTTCCATGTCACTAACGATTGTAGATAATTCTTCTAGTGCTTGTTCGAAACTTAAGTTTTCAGGTTTTTTAGTCGCCATCTTTATTTCAGCTTACATAATAAATTTAGGGGTCAATTTTAGGGGGAATGCTAAACTAGGTCAAAGGATGATATTGGTTTTTTACCTTTATAACGTTAAATTATATTTCAAGTGTATTAATAAAGCCTTAATAGCGGTCTGTAAGTTTAATAAATCAATTGATAATTAGGTAGCCCTTATATCTTGATCTAAAATAGTGCTAAAGGCTGCTTTTTATGTTTATTTATAAAAATGGCTTAAGCAATTCAATATGTTGCCGATAAGCAGTTAATAATAAAAGTTTATGATAAGGCCATTAAGCATGAAACTTCTGGAGGAAATGTGGATTTAGCAACCATAATCGGGATCCTAGGCGCAATTGGCTTAATTGTCATGTCTATGTTTATGAGTAGTAGCGGTGAAATGGCTATGTTTGCCGATGCTCCTTCTAGTGTAATTGTATTTGGTGGTTCACTTTTCATTGTTTTATCAAATTTCACCATGTCGCAGTTTTTGGGTATAGGTAAAGTTGTTGCTAAAGCGTTTATGTTTAAAATTGAAACGCCAGAAGAGCTTATTGAAAAAGCAGTAGAACTTGCTGATTCAGCTCGTAAAGGGGGGTTTTTAGCACTCGAAGAAGCTGAAATCCCAAATCCATTTATGCGCAAAGGCGTCGACATGCTTGTTGATGGCCATGACGCAGATGTTGTTCGCGCCACACTTCAAAAAGATATCTCTTTAACCACTACTCGACATGAAATGGGCGCAGGCTTATTTAAGTCATTAGCCGATATTGCACCAGCAATGGGAATGATTGGTACTCTAATTGGCTTAGTTGCAATGTTATCTAACATGGATGACCCAAAAGCAATTGGCCCGGCAATGGCGGTAGCGCTTTTAACAACTTTATATGGTGCGTTTTTAGCCAATGTTGTGGCAATTCCTATTCAGGTAAAACTTGAACTACGTAAAGACGAAGAGGCTATGAATCAGCGTTTAATTTTAGATGCTATTTTAGGTATACAAGATGGCCAAAATCCAAAAGTAATCGAAGGTATTTTGAAAAATTACTTAGCTGAATCTAAACGCAAAGTAGATACCGAGGAGTAATTATGTCTGATCAAGAGTGCAAATGCCCACCACCAGGCCTACCAGCATGGATGGGAACATTTGCCGATTTAATGTCACTGTTAATGTGCTTTTTTGTACTCTTGCTTGCGTTTTCAGAAATGGATGTACTTAAGTTTAAACAAATTGCGGGCTCTATGAAGTTTGCTTTTGGTGTGCAGAATAAAATTGAAGTAAAAGATATCCCTAAAGGTACCTCTGTTATTGCTATGGAGTTTACCCCAGGCAAACCAGAACCCACTCCAATAGAAACTATTCAACAACAAACAGTAGAAATGACTCAACAAATGTTAGAGTTTCAGGCTGGAGATGAAAGCTCAGCTGGTGGCAGGCAAGAACAACGCGGGGACAAACGTGGTGGCGAATCTCGTAGTACTTCTCAAGAGCAATCGTCAGAGCAAGCAACTTCAGCGGCCGATCAGGAACAAACTAACGAGCTCGTTAAAAAAATCGCGCAGCAGCTTGAAAAGCAAATAATAGATGGTGCAATTGAGCTTGAATCTTTAGGGCAGCAAATAATTATTCGTATTAGAGAGAATGGTTCATTTCCTTCGGGTAGTGCATTTTTACAACCTAAGTTTAAACCCATAATTCAAGATATTGGTGTACTGTTAAAAGATGTACCTGGCGAAATAACTGTATCTGGCCATACCGACGATTTTCAGGTATCGAATGAGCTATATATTAATAATTGGGACTTATCGTCAAAGCGAGCTGTAGCTGTAGCAAGCGAGCTGCAAACGGTGCAAGGGTTTGATAAAAACCGCATGATGGTAGTGGGGCGAGCTGATACTCGTCCACTTGTTCCAAACGATTCAAATGAAGATCGCCGAAGAAACCGTCGAGTAGAAATATCAATCCTGCAAGGTAAGGCTAAAGAGTCTGCTCCTATTGATGTGCGCTAAGTTATTGCTTGTGTTATATTTCACTATGTTTGTTTTTATTTAAGGTACTTAATTGCCTTAAGTATCTTGGCAATTTCGTCATTTTAGCTTACAGTACATTTCCTTAACATATGTAATGGAGTGCCTGTGAAAATAATCAATAAATATTGCGACATGCCGGGTAATGGTGATGGTACTGATGACGATAAAAAAACAAAATAGGGCAGAGTATTTTGCCTGAATGGTTTTTATATGTTGTTAGTATTTTAAGCAAAAGCTGGGTTTTAATGCTAAGTCCGGCTATTTTTATATTTTTTGTATTTAAAGATCGCCTAGCCTTTCGATTTGTATTACTTACCGCAGCTTTTTTCCTCTTTGGTAACCTAACTGCTTCAAGCCTACGAGCGTTTGATGACATTTATATTTATCGTTATTTAGTTTGGGCGATCACAGATATTACTTGGATGGCACTTATAGCTTACTGGGGTATAAAGGATAAAGTTTATTTATGGCAATGTGTTATTGGGCAACTAGTTGTTATTGGCGCACCTATATTACAACTATTCCGATTAGTTGACCGCCATTTGTGGGATTTAGCTTACAGTACCGTTATTTATCAGACCCTAATGCCATTTATCAATATTGCCACGGTGGTTGTATGCTATTTACCTTTAATTATCCTTTTCACTAAGCAAGGTAGTGTAAAGTCAAAAATAGAAAACTCCCCACCTTCAAAATAGCTGTGCTAAACTACTGTTTATATGAACAGTGAGTGAGCGACTCCCATGAAACTCTACATTGCAGAAAAACCTTCACTAGGACGCGCTATTGCTGATGCGTTACCAAAACCACATAAAAAACACGATGGCTATATAGAAGTCGCTAACGGAGATTGTGTCTCGTGGTGTATAGGGCATTTACTAGAACAAGCAGAGCCCGATGATTACGATGAGCGCTTTAAAAAGTGGCAGTTTGATCACTTACCTATAATACCTGAGCAGTGGAAGTTAAAAGCCAAAACCAAAACTCGCAAACAGCTCACTGTTTTAAAAAAATTAATTAAACAAGCCTCGCAACTTATTCACGCTGGCGATCCAGACCGTGAAGGCCAGCTTCTGGTCGACCAAGTAATAGAAGAAGCTAAAATAAGTCAGGCTAAAAAGCAGAGTACGCAACGTTTACTCATTAGTGATTTAAACTTATCGGCGGTAAAGAAATCATTGGGCGCAATGCGTTCTAATCGAGATTTTATTCCGTTAAGTGTATCTGCTTTAGCGCGCTCTCGTGCTGATTGGCTATTTGGTATGAATTTAACACGTGCATACACACTAGCTGGGCAAAAAGCAGGGTTTGGTAATGTGCTTTCGGTAGGGCGAGTGCAAACCCCTATTTTAGGTCTTGTTGTTAATAGAGATAACGAAATAGCGAACTTTGTATCTAAGCCTTTTTACGATGTATTGGCGCATTTGCTTACTCCAGATAATCAACCATTCATAGCTAAGTGGGTTCCAAGCAAAGCATGTGAGCCACATCAAGATGAAGAAGGGCGAATACTTAACAAAGCTCTTGCAGAAAATGTTGCTTCACGTATTACAAAGCAAAGTGCTGAGCTTACTTTACTCGACCAAAAACAAAAAAAGCAAAGTGCTCCATTACCTTATAATTTATCTGCTCTGCAAATAGATGCTGCTAAAGCATTTGGTATGCCAGCTCAAAAAGTATTGGATATTTGCCAAATACTTTACGAACGTCATAAACTAATTACTTACCCACGCTCAGATAATCGTTATTTACCTAAAGATCACCATCAAGAAGCATCTGCTATTTTAAAGGCAATAAGTGCAAATGGGGGGCAAAGCAGTGAATTAGTAAACGGGGCAGATGTAAAAAAGCGTAGTAAATGTTTTAACGATTCAAAAGTAGCTGCCCATCATGCCATTGTGCCTACGGCTAAGCAGTTAAAGTCAGCGAGTTTGAGCGGTGACGAAGTAAAAGTATATCAATTAATAAGCCGTCATTACTTAATTCAGTTTTATCCCGACTATATATATAACGAAACTAAAGCTGAGGTAATTATTGCTGGTGGGCTTTTTAAGGCAAATGCAAAGCAAGATGTAAGCTTGGGTTTTAAGGTGTTAATGGGTAAATCTGAATTAAAAGATGAAGCCTCGCTACCTCCTTTAACAAAAGGTATGCCTCTTTTTTGTGATAAAGGCGAAGTAGTCGAAAAGCATACATCACCCCCAGCTTATTTTACCGATGCTACATTATTGGCTGCGATGACGGGCATTAGCCGTTATGTTAAAGATCCACAAATTAAAAAAGTATTAAAAGACACTGATGGTTTAGGTACGGAGGCAACACGTGCGGGAATAATCGAGTTGCTATTTAAGCGGCGTTTTTTAAAACGTGAAGGTAAGTCAATTAGAGCGACCGAAACGGGACTTGCTCTTATTAGCGTATTACCACAAGGTTTAGCGAGTCCTGATTTAACCGCAAAGTGGGAGTCGAGCTTAGGTGATATTGCACAGCAGGCAATGAGTTATCAGCAATTTTTACAGCCTTTACTTGCTGACCTAAATGGGTTTGTTCAATTAGCAGCAAACTGCGATAGCAATGCATTTGCGAAGTTACCAAAAACCTCACCTAAAAAACGTTTTGCTAAACGAGGTGGAAAAGCGACCTTTAAAAAGTCGAGTTATAAAAAAAGCTCTGTTGCTAGTTAGCAACAGAGCTTTTTTATTAAACGATATTACTCAACCTGAACTCTGTTTGAGATAGATTTATTATCCAGAATTCAGGTTACTTATTAAATAAAGCAACAGCAGCGTTACTCATTGCTTTTATTCCAGTAGGAATAGCAACTTTATAATCTGGTGTAAATTTACTAGAGTGTAGAGAAGGGAGTACCTCACCTGTTTTTATTGAATCTGCATATTGTGCTTGGTTTACGCCTCCTAGCCAAAAGAGGGTGATAGGGATATTTTCATCGGTGCGCCCGTATAGGCCAAAATCTTCACCCGCCATTACAGCTTGTGTTTCAAGTACATTAGTATCGCCAATTGCGCTGGCAATAGAGTTTCTAACAATGTCTGTTTGTGCAGGGTTATTATAAGTAGATGGAATCGATTCATCTTCATGTACATATATTACAGGGTAGTTAGATTCATTTAAGCCAGCACTTTGTGCAATACCTGCGGTGATTCGTTTTATTGCTGCTATTTGAGCGCTTCTTACATCGGGGTTATAGCTTCTAAGAGTGAGTTGTAGTTTTACTTCATCCGAAATCACATTATGTTTTGAGCCACCATGAATAGACCCCACTGTAATCACAGAAGGCTCAAGCGGTGAAAGCTCTCGGCTTGTGATTGTTTGCAAAGCAAGTACAGTGCGTGCAGCTATAACCACTGGGTCTATAGTTGTATGAGGGTAAGCACCATGACCACCTTTACCTTTAATTGTAATATCGACAGAATCTACACTTGCCATCGTGTATTCATTTTTCATTGATACCTTACCAGCGGGGACGCTAGCGCTTACATGTAAAGCAATTATATGATCAGGTTTTGCATATTTACTAAATAGTCCTTCGCTTAACATCGCTTTAGCACCCCCACCTACTTCTTCTGCAGGCTGTGCAACCATCATTAATGTACCTTGCCACTGTTTTTTATGAGCAATTAACTGCTCTGCAGTTCCAATAAAAGAGCTCATGTGGATATCGTGGCCACAGCCGTGCATTACACCTACTTTTGCACCGTGCTCGTCTATTACTTTGACTTTTGAGGCATAGGATTTTCCTGTTTGCTCAATAATAGGTAAGCCATCAGTATCAGTGCGGATCATTACTGTCGGCCCCTCACCATTTTTATAAATACCAACTACTCCAAAGCCACCTACATTACTTGTTACTTTAAAACCCAGCTGAGTTAATCTATCTGCTATCTTTTTACCTGTTTTTTGTTCGTGATAAGAAAGCTCTGGGGATTGGTGTAAGTCGAGGTAAAACTTTTCAATAGCTGGCATGGCTTTGCTTAAATTCAAATCGAGTCCATTTGCTTGTACTAATGGGCTTGCTAATAAAAGTATTGCACTTAGGTAAGTTAATTTCATATTTTCCCTTATTGTTGAATATGTATACCGAGTGATTTAGGTATATGACTTGTAATTATTATGTTCACCACCATATAAAAACCTAAATAGACGAATATGGCAATCAATTCAATGAGCAACATAGTTAGTATTAATGCGCAAAACCTTCAACAAGTACTCGGTGAAACATCACAACAAAAATTGGTGTTGCTTAACTTTTTCTCTCCTCAAAGTCCTGACTGCATTGGACAGGCTGCAATTTTAGATAAAGTAGCAGCAGAATATGCAAGCTATATAGTAGTGGCAAACTTAGATTGCGATGCAGAACAAGCACTCGCTTCTCAACTTGCGCAACAAGTTGGTCTGCAAACACTGCCTACGCTTGTATTATTAAAAGACTCCGCACCAGTAGATTTACTTGCAGGTGTTCAAAGCGAAGCGCAAATACGCGAAGCCCTAGCAAAGCATTTACCTGCGCAACAAGACTTACTGTTAGAACAAGCAAAGCAAGCGTTATTAAAGTCAGATTTAAATGCTGCATTTAATTATGCAAAGCAAGCTTATGAAATAGACAGCGGTAATGCACGTATCAAGTTAGTGCTAGCAGACATATGTATTCAAATTCACAAGGTAGATGAAGCGCAAGCGCTTATAAATACAATAGATGCACAAGAGCAAGATGCTTACTTTAATAATATAAAAGCAAAATGCGAAGCCGCGCTTGAAGCAAAAGATTCACCAGAGATTAAAGAAAAGCAACAACAAGTAGAAAAGTATCCAAATGACTTAGAATTAAAAGAAGAGCTCAGTATTTTACTTAATGAAGCAGGCAGAAAAGAAGAAGCATTGGATGTACTGTTTACAGTTCTACAAAAAGATCTGAACTTCAACGAAGCAAAACCAAGCTTTTTAGCCATTATTGCCTCTTTACCTGATGGCGACGCACTCGCAGCTAAGTATCGTCGCAAGTTATATAGTATTTTATACTAGGGTCTGTTGCTCTTTGCGGATTAAAATTTGTTCAAACTAGGGGGTGTTTAATCGCGGCGCGAGATTTGTAACCTAGTGGGCTAAGTAAAAACCGAGTAACAAAGAGTAAATAGCCCCTAGGAAGAACCCTTTGGGCAGCGCCTGTTTGGCATTAATGCTACGTTATCGCCTATTTATGGGGAGTAACCACACTATATAGGCTCTGCCTTGCCTGAATACCAAACAGGCTGCTGCAAATTTAACCTTGAAAGATAAACAGACCCTAGATTCTAATAACTATTACTTTTGAGAAGCACCTACATAAGGTGCTTTTTGCATTTTTAAGGTTTTAATTAATAGCTTTAGTATGGTTTAGCTATGTAAAAAAAGAGTTATCAACAGGGTTTTGTGAGTAACTTGTGCTTATCGTGTGTGCTTGCTTGGGGCTTAATTTTAATTACTATTTTATGCAAATAACGCTTGCGTAAAATCCGCCGCTCCCTATAATGCGACCCCACTGAGACGGGAAACAGCAACGCATAGCGAGGCACGAACAACTCAGGGTGTTAAGTAAAACTTAGATTGAATCTTTTTAGAAAGTTTAAATTTAAGTGTTGACAAAAAAATAGGAAAGCGTAATATGCGCAGCCCTAGCGAGATAAAGTTCAACTTTATAATCGCAACGTTCTTTAACAATATAAAGCAATCATCTGTGTGGGCACTCGTACAGATTGAGTTCTAACAGC
>NZ_AUTI01000391.1:0-17637 GCF_000497995.1 Pseudoalteromonas sp. TB25 | reverse complement strand
ATGTGTGCAAAGGCATCGGCTGCAAATACTTCAGTCCAAAGGTATGCGTAGTAACCCGCAGAGTAACCACCGGCAAATGTATGGCTAAAGTAGTTTGATTTATAACGCGGTGGTACAGGGTAGTAATCAATACCGTGTGCTTTTAGCGCATCGCTTTCAAACTTTTGAACATCAGTAATTTTTTTATCTGAGCCAAACGAGTGCCATTCCATATCAAGTAAAGCAGCTGCTAAATATTCAGTGGTACCAAAACCTTGGTTGAATTTTTGCGATGCAAGTACTTTATCAAGTAAAGCTTGTGGAATTGGCTCACCTGTTTTGTAGTGTTTGGCGTAGTTAGCAAGTACCGTAGGTTCAATCATCCAATCTTCATTCGCTTGCGACGGAAACTCAACAAAGTCACGCGCTGTAGCAGTACCTGCTAAGCTTGGGTATTTAACGTCAGAGAATAAACCGTGCGCCGCATGACCAAACTCATGGAACATAGTTGACACTTCGTCAAACGTCATTAACGTTGGCTCGCCTGCAGCAGGTTTTGGAATGTTTTGGGCATTGTAAATTACAGGTTTAGTGCCTTTTAAGCCGCTTTGACTTACGTAAGCGCTCATCCATGCACCGCCACGCTTACCTTCACGTGCGTATGGGTCTAGGTAAAATAAACCGATGGCGCTGCCGTCAGCGTTGAATACTTCGTAGGCTGTAACATCTTCATGATAAACCGGTAAGTCTTTACGCTCTTTAAATGTAATACCGTATAGCTTGTTCATTGCAAAGAATAAACCATCGTGAATTACAGAATCCATTTCAAAGTAAGGCTTAACAAGGGCAGGATCTAAGTCGTACTTTTCAGCACGTACTTTTTCTGCGTAAAAAGCCCAATCCCATGGTTTAAGCTCAAAGCTTTCACCTGAATCGTTAATTACTTTTTGAATAGCAGCTGCTTCAATTTTAGCTTTTTCAACTGCTTTTGGTGCTAGGTCATCTAAAATGCCGTACACGTTGTCAGTTGTTTGTGCCATACGCGAAGTCATTACATACGATGCCCAATCTTTAAACCCTAGTAGCTCTGCTTTTTGAGCGCGTAGGTTTGTTTCTTCAATAATAATTGGGCCGTTAGTTTTTGCTGCACGGTTAGCAGAGGCTTTAAATATTTGCTCACGTAGGTCGCGGTTTTCAAGGCTTGATAAAATTGGCTGTTGGGTCGTATTTACCAGCGTGATCATGTAGCCGTCTTTACCTGCTTTTTTAGCAGCGGCCGCAAGACCTGCAATTTCACCTTCAGAAAGGCCAGCAAGTTTAGATTTATCGGTAACTACAATGACATCTTCTTTAAACGATTTTAAAATGTTTTGAGAAAACGCAGTAGAAAGCTCTGCAAGTTGTGAGTTGATTTCACGCATTTTTGCTTTTTCAGCGTCATTTAATTTAGCGCCTGCTTTTACAAATTGCTTATAGTAAAAATCCACAAGGCGTTGATCTTCAGCATTAAGCGAGTCTTTGTTGTCGTAAATAGTTTGTACGCGCTTGAATAATGCACCATTTAAGTAAATGTCGTCAGAGTGAGCAGATAATACCGGCGCCATTTTTTTACTTATACGTTGGTATTCGTCATCAGAAATCAAACCTGAAAGGTTATAAAAAGCAGCTGATACACGGTTTAGTAGCTCGCCAGACATTTCCATTTCAACTAATGTATTTTTAAAAGTTGCAGGAGCTGGGTTGTTAGCAATAGCTTGTATTTGCGCAGTATGCTGAGCAATACCAGCATCAAAGCCGGCTTCGTAGTCTTTTGTACCAAACTTATCAAACTCAGGTGCCATGTATTGTAATGGGCTGGGTTTGAATAAAACATTGTTTGCGTTCATGTCTTGCACTTGTGCTGCGCTCTCTTTTGCCATGTCTTGAGGTTCGTTAGAAGAACAAGCCGATAGGATTAGGGCACTAGCAATAGTAGTGGCGATCAGGGTTTTACGCATAATAACTCCATAAAAAGATTAGCCGAAATAGGCTTTGCGAGTCGAAAAACCTAGTTAACTTATCAAATTTGTGGGTTTATACAATAAAGTTTATCGGTATTAAGGGGGATTTGAACGCAAATTAGCTAATAATTAGTATTAAGGTGGGTAAAAGTAGCTCTAAAATCAAACGTTAAAGCTACTTAATTATACGATTGTGTGCTTGAGAGGGGGTTAGTTATAACCTAAAACAAATTTTTTCTCTGAGCCAAAGCTATTAGATTGCTGCCCAAACTCTTTATTAATAGTTGCTAGAGTTTGCTCTTGTTCGGCCAGCAAGCACAAAACTTTATTTCGGTAATCTAGGCTGCTTTCAAACAATTTTAAATCTACCTGCGGCTGCAAAGTAGCGAGTCTTTGATTTAGAGTAAGTTGTGTCATATGTGATCTCCAGTGCTTGTACACTATTTATATAGCACTCGGTGCAATAAAGAGTTAATAAATTGTTTATAAAATTCATATTGAACTTATTAACTTGGCGTTTTAGTTATATTATGACGTGCTAAGCTTAGCGAAAACTGAACCACACTTATTTTTAGTGAACAAATAACAATCAAAAAAGATATTGGGAACACTTATGACCCTCGAACAAATTAATCAATACTTAGCCTTTGTAATATTCACTTATAACGATGTGAATATTACGGTAGCAAAAGTAATTCAAGTGCCACTTATATTGTTTGCTATGTGGTTTGTAGTCACACGTATTGGCAAGCTTATTAAAAAAACATTACTCGCTAAAAAAATAAGCCAAGATGCAGTGCATTTGTTTACTCGTATTTACTTTATTTTAAGTATCGCAATTTTAATTTTTACATCGCTTGAAGTGCTCAGCATCCCGCTTACGGCATTTGCTTTTGTATCCGGTGCGATTGCTATTGGTGTAGGTTTTGGTGCACAAAACATTATTAATAACTTTATCAGCGGTTGGATATTGATGTGGGAACGTCCAATTCGCATTGGTGACTTTTTAGAGGTAGGTAACGCAAAGGGCGTAGTTGAAACTATTAATACGCGTTCTACACGTATTCGCCGAAATGACGGCGTACATATGCTTATACCTAATTCTCAATTGCTCGAAAATACAGTAACAAACTGGACGCTGATAGATGGCAATGCACGCTCATCGGTCAGTGTCGGCGTTGCGTATGGTTCAGACGTTATACTGGTTAAAAAGCTTATCCAGCAAGTGCTTGATGATCATGATGCAATATTGGTTAATCCAAAGTCATCAGTGTTATTTGATGACTTTGCAGATAGCTCGCTTGTATTTAATGCTATTTTTTGGGTATGCGCCGAGTCTGAAACCATGCTTAGAAAAGTGCGCAGTGATATTCGTTTTAGTATTTATGCTGTATTTGAAGAGCATGATGTAGTGATTGCGTTTCCACAGCGCGATATTCATATAGATGGTGAAATTGCTTTTAAAAGGTCGTAGTTCTAATAAAAAAAGTCGCTTGCGGGTGACTTTTTTATGAGTAACCACAACGTTTCTATTTTGGGTTAATATGTAAAGCAATCTATTTTTCCTACTTTACTTCGCGAACTTCAATAAAGGACATATGTCCTCATTATTAGGTTTTTGCATCTAAATATTGATAAAAACACGCAATCTTGTAGTTAAATGTTGCAAAAAAGTTTCCATTTATGTTCATATTTATGCAGTAAAATTATTACACAATGGTATAATCTTAATTGTTCGTTCAGCCTTGTTACTCCGTTTTGTACTCTCGGTGATGAGGTCCGCGCGCCATATAGCAAGTCGCGAAAAATTGTACGAGCCCGCAATGAATACATTGCGCAACACAAAAAACCGTTGAACAAGAGTGCATACTAAAGGTTAATACCCGACATGAAATCATTAAAGAAATCTGCAATAGCGACAATTATTAACGCTGCACTACTATCTGCTGCTGGCACATCTATTTCAGCATTCGCCGCTGAAGAAGAAACGGCTAAAAAAAGCAATCAACTAGAAGTTATTCAAGTTACCGCCCGTAAACGCGTAGAAAATGCACAAGAAGTACCTGTAGCAGTATCTGCATTACAAGGTGATAACCTTGATGCATATAGCTCTGCAGGTATGGATATTCGCTTTTTAAATGCGAAAATTCCAAGTTTATCTATTGAGTCTTCATTTGGTCGTTCATTCCCACGCTTTTACGTTCGTGGTTTAGGTAATACCGATTTCGATTTGAATGCATCACAACCAGTATCACTTGTTGTTGATGAAGTAGTTCAAGAAAATGCAATTTTAAAAGGTTTCCCAGTATTTGATGTTGAACGCGTAGAAGTATTACGTGGTCCTCAAGGAACGCTATTTGGCCGTAACACGCCAGCTGGCCTTGTTAAGTTTGATACTGTTAAACCAAGCCAAGAATTTGATGGTTATGGCTCTGTTTCATACGGTAGCCGTGGTGCTGTAGATACAAGTGGTGCTGTAGGTGGTGCTTTAACTGACCGTTTATCTGCTCGTGTTTCATTATTATGGCAAGACAAAGACGATTACATTGATAACCAAGCTCCAGGCTTTGAAGCTAAAGATGAGCAAGGTGGTTACACTGAAAAAGCGGCACGCGTTCAGTTTTTATATGAAGGCGATGATTTTACTGCTTTATTAAACTATCACACACGTGACTTAGATGGCTCACCAATTGCCTTTCGTGCAAATGTAATTAAAGCGGGTACTAATGAGCTAGTAGATAACTACGAAAATGATGTTGTTTATCAAGATGCGGCATCTCGCTCTACTCAACAAGTAGAATCGGAAGGTGCAAGCTTAAAGCTTGAGTGGGAACTTAAAAACCACACAATCACTTCTATTTCTGCATGGGAAAGTGCTGAAATTTATTCTCGCGCTGACATCGACGGCGGTTATGGTGCTTCTTATATTCCAGATTTCATGGGACCCGGTTTTATCCCTTTCTCTTCAGAAAGTGCTGATGGCATTCCAGATCACGACCAGTTGACGCAAGAGCTACGTTTATCTAGTAACTTTGATGGTGACTTAAATTATCAAGTAGGTGTATTTTACTTTGATGAAGAGCTAACGATTGAAAACTTCAGCTACGATACATTCTCAACACCTAATGCTGGTGCTTTAAATGGTTATGTTCGCCAACAACAAGACACAACTGCATGGGCTGTATTTGGTTCTGTAGATTATACTTTTTCAGATGATTTAAAAGTAACAGCGGGCCTTCGTTATTCTGATGATGATAAAGATTTTGTAGCTGATCGTACACTTAGCCCAATTGGTGGCGGTGCATTACTTGTAGAGCGTGATGTTAGTGACGACCATGTTAGCTGGGATTTATCTGCAAACTATAAAGTAAACGATGATGTTAACTGGTACGGCCGTGTAGCAAACAGCTTCCGCGCACCTAGTTTACAAGGTCGTATTTTATTTGGTGATGACGTTACAACAGCTGAGTCAGAAACGGTAACATCGTACGAGACAGGTATTAAATCAGACGTGCTAGACGGCCAAGGCCGTGTAAATGCAACTGTATTTTACTACACGATGGACGACCAACAGCTTACTGCTGTAGGCGGTGGTGCTAACTTTAACCGTTTAGTTAATGCTGATAAAACGACTGGCTATGGTTTTGAGTTAGATACGCAGTGGGTATTAAGCGATGAGTTTAATGCAACGTTTAACTTAAGCTACAATAAAACAGAAATTAAAGATAACGATTTAGCTGTCGCTGTTTGTGCTCAATGTACTGTAACTGACCCAATTAATGGTTCTGGTCTTGCTGTACTTGATGGTAATAGCTTACCGCATGCTCCTGAGTGGATCTCTAACTTTACGCTTCGCTACACTAAAGAACTTGCCGATGGTAATTTCTTCGCAAGCGGTGATATTTCTTATCGTAGTAAAATCAATATGTTCCTTTACGAATCAGTAGAGTTTGAAGGTAAAGAGCTTATTGAAACAGGTCTTCGTACAGGTTACACATGGTCTGAAGGCGATTACGAATACGAAGTTGCTGCGTTTGTTCGTAACTTATTTGACGAGCAACAAGTTATTGGCGCTGTAGATTTCAATAACAATACAGGTATTGTTAACGAAGAGCGTTATGTTGGTGCTGAATTTAAAGTTAACTTCTTCTAGAGATAACCTTAAATTATATTAATTTTTAAAAGCCTGCCTTGTGCAGGCTTTTATGTTTTTATAAAGCTGGTAAAGTAGCGTTAATTAATTTAAAGAGATAAAAAGATGGCTGGATTTTGGAATTACCGTGTAATTTTTTGTGAAGCAACGAAAGACGAAGCAGCGCAATATCAAATACATGAAGTAGAATATAACCTAAATGGTAAAGTAACTAACTGGTCAGAAACTGGCGCAGCCCCTTTTGGAACAACCTTAGATGAGTTGAAAGATGACTCTGAGCGTTTAAAAACTGCATTTGATAAACCAGTACTTAAAGTTGTACGTAAAACGCGTGGCTACGAGCTTGTTGATGTTGAAACGGGTGAGGAAGCAACGGGTGAGCCGCCAGCAGGCTTAACGCAATAACTGTATTTATATAAAAGGTGCTTAAGGCGCCTTTTTTATTGTCAAAATTTAGCACAAGTTAAATAAGGAATGAGGATGACTTTAAAAGCAATATTATTTGATATGGATGGCACATTAGTTGATTCAGAAAGCATGCACTTTGTATGCTGGAGTAAATTACTTAAACCCTACGGTGTTAGTTATTTAGAAAATGATTTTTGTCAGCGCTTTTCGGGACGGCCCACTTTAGAAGCCGCAATTGAAATTAAGCAAGAGCATAACTTATCGGTAAGTGCACAGTTTTTAGCAGATGAAAAATACCGTTTATTTGGTGAATATGTAGTAACACATTTACCGCCACTGATGCCATTTACAGAGCAAACATTGAAAGCTGTAAAAGCGAGTGGCTTAAAAATGGCGCTAGTAACAGGCAGTGCTAAAAGTGAAGCTATGCCAATACTGAAAGGCTTAGGGTTTTATGAGCTGTTTGATACGGTGGTTACAAAAGATGATGTAACTAATCCTAAACCTGCAGGGGATCCGTATTTACTGGCACTTGAGCAGATAAATATACAACCTGGCAATGCAATTGCTGTTGAGGATACTTACACAGGGGTAACAGCTGCTAATAATGCTTTGTTACGTGTTGTAGCCATTGCCAATAGCCATACTAAAGATCACGACTTTAGCCAAGCTACCTATCAAATGAGCAACTTAGAT
Source organism: Pseudoalteromonas sp. TB25 (assembly GCF_000497995.1). Taxonomy (NCBI): domain Bacteria; kingdom Pseudomonadati; phylum Pseudomonadota; class Gammaproteobacteria; order Alteromonadales; family Pseudoalteromonadaceae; genus Pseudoalteromonas; species Pseudoalteromonas sp. TB25. Next base: position 10,401 of record NZ_AUTI01000391.1, on the reverse strand, counting down.
GAGTTTTGGCAATGGGCGCAATCTCAACTATAGTTTAAGCCAACTTTTACGTGCTTGGATGCGCCAATGTTTACTATTAAACACCTGCTTTTAATTGTTATTGTACTTTTTACGCAATGCATAAGTGCAGCACAACCGTCTGTTTTACTGGCTAAAGTATATGACGAAACTAAGCATTATGATGTAAGTAAATATTTAGTCAGTGAAAAATATGATGGCGTAAGAGCTATCTGGACCGGCACGCAGTTTGTCACTCGTAAGGGTAATATTATCAATGCGCCAAGTTGGTTTACAGTGCCATTGCCAAATGTATGGCTTGATGGTGAGCTGTGGACTAAACGTGAGCACTTTTCTGCGCTTAGTGGCATAGTCAGAACTAAAAAACCTAATAATCATGATTGGCAAACTATTACTTATAAAGTATTTGATATGCCAGATAAAAATCTGCCTTTTAGCACTCGTTATAAAAACTATAATGAGCTTATTACTAGCCTAAACTCGCCGCACATTAGTGCTGTAGTTCAATATAGCTTTACAAATAATGAGCAACTTACAGAGTATTTTGAGAACATAACTAAGCAGGGCGGCGAGGGAGTAATGCTTCATTTGGCCAGCGCTAAGCACAGCAATGGAAGAAGTAATGCATTACTAAAATTAAAACCTTATTTAGATGCAGAAGCGGTTGTAATTGCGCACTTACCAGGCAAAGGTAAATATCAAGGTATGTTAGGGGCATTAAGGGTAAAAACAGCGCAGGGGCAGGTATTTTCTATTGGTACTGGGTTTAATGATGCACAGCGCTCCATCCCACCGGAGATTGGTAGTACTGTAACGTACCGATTTCATGGCTTAACAAAAAATGGGTTACCGCGTTTTGCCAGTTTTTTACGGGTCAGAGATAGTTTATAACATTTATAAATTTTACAAAGTGTGCTAAATTGCGCGGCCTTTTTGGTAATGTGTGGTGAAGTATGTTTGTAGGTTTTGATTACGGTAGTTCTAATTGTGCTATGGGTGTAATGAGCGAGGGTAATGTTCAATTAGTACCGCTAGAGCAAGGAAAACATTACTTACCGTCTACACTTTACACTCATCACAGCGCGTTGGTTGTTGATTTTGTTGCTAAGCATTTACATGGCACAGCCCATGAGCATGACTTTTTAACGCAGCGCCAAGCATTATTAAATACCTTACCTCGTATTAAGTCAGACCTTGATTTACAACCTTCAGATGAAACCCTATTTATTGGTCGTGAAGCGATTAGCGAGTACGTGCAGTTTCCTGAAGAAGGCTATTTTGTTAAGTCTCCTAAATCATTTTTTGGTGCAACAGGTTTAAAGCAAGGTCAAATTAACTTTTTTGAAGATATCGCAACCGCGATGATCTTAAAAATTAAGCAACGTGCTGAGCTCTCTTTAGGTAAAACACTTACACAAACAGTGATTGGTCGCCCAGTAAACTTTCAAGCTGTGGGTGGTGAGCAATCAAATCAACAAGCGGTCGGTATTTTAGAGCGTGCTGCTAAACGTGCTGGTTTTAAAGACGTAGAGTTTTTATATGAGCCACTTGCTGCGGGTATCGATTACGAGAGTGATTTAACTCAGGATCAAAAAGTACTCGTTATTGATATTGGTGGTGGTACAAGTGACTGCTCATTTGTACAAATGGGCCCAAGCTTTAGAGGAAATAGCCAGCGCGATAGCGATTTTTTATCTCACAGTGGTAAACGTGTTGGCGGAAACGATTTAGATATTGCTTTGAGCTTTCATGGTTTAATGCCGTTATTGGGTTTAGGTAGTACGTTTAAATCGGGTTTGCCTTTGCCTAATCAAGCGTTTTGGCAAGCGTGTAAAATTAACGATGTAAACTTACAAAGCCAATTTTATAGTGAAAGCCATACCCGAGAGCTAAACGCACAATTACGTGATGTAAGTGCACCTGAGCTTTATAAACGTTTAATACATTTACAGCAAAACAAGCAAGGCCATCAGTTAGTGCAACAAGGTGAAGCGGCTAAAATAGCACTTTCGTCTGCTAGTGTGTTTGATTGTGATTTAAGTTTTTTAGATAGTGGGCTGAATAAAAATGTATCTGTAAGAGATTTAGCTGTTGCCGTTGAGAGTAGTATTAGCCAAATAGTTACTTTAGCAAAACAAGCAATCAGCGACGCTGCGACCACGCCAGACATTATTTACTTAACAGGCGGTAGTGCGCAGTCACCATTGATTAAAGCGGCTTTAAGTGAGCACTTAGGCGATATAAAGATGGTTAACGGGGATCACTTTGGTAGTGTAACCGCTGGCCTGACTAAATGGGCCAGCATGCTTTATAAGTAACCTAGATTACAATTGAGGTTTAAAGATCTATTTGTCGGGTTGCGAGGTATTTTTCGTAATCTGGCAATGTGCGTTCAAGCTCTACGTCCATAAGCGGTGAGCTTAATAACATATCTGCACTCACTTCATTACACGCCACCGGAATATTCCAAACAGCTGCTAAACGCAGCAGCGCTTTAACATCAGGGTCATGAGGCTGTGATGCTAATGGGTCCCAAAAAAATATTAAAACATGTATCTCATGTTCTGCTATTTTAGCGCCAAGTTGTTGATCGCCGCCCATAGGACCACTTAAAAGCTGAACTACATCAAGCCCCGTAGTTTTTTGAATTAAATGCCCCGTAGTACCTGTGCCATATAAAGTGTGCTTACTTAGTATTTCTTTGTGCTTTTCACACCATAATTTTAGTGCTGCTTTTTTACCATCGTGTGCCACTAAAGCAATATTTTTTTGTGCGGGAAGAGATTGTGTTTTTTGTTCCATGCTAATTCTTTTTATTGATGAACCTAAACTCGGAAGAATAAATCTCTTAACCAAAGTGCAGGTTAGTTAAAATAATAGATTGATAGCAAGGGCAATAAATACAATGCCAGTGATCCTATCAATCCAAAGTTGGCTATTTGGGTTACGTCTAAAAAACTGTGCAATTTTGTCGCCAAAATAAATATACGTGCAGTCAATCGGAAAAGCAAAAAGAGGGTAAAGTAAGCCAAAAAATGCGAGCTGAAAAGTAGCCGATGAAAGCGTTGGATCTACAAATTGTGGAATAAATGCAATAAAGAATAATGCTACTTTAGGGTTTAATACTTCAGTCATCATGGCCTGAAACATGACATTACTTTTTTTACTGGTACTTATATGCGGTTTATCGGTTTGCTTGTCATCAGATGTCGGCTCTGGCTGCTTTAGCGTGCCTTTAATCATCATAAACCCTAAATAGCATAAGTATGCTGCGCCTGCATATTGCACTGCGGCATAGGCACTAGGGGAAGCTTTCAGTACTGCGCTTAGGCCTACAACAGCAAATAGCGTATGAACAACCCCACCTAATGCAAAACCAAAAGCACTTTGCATACCAGCACTTCGACCATTAGCAAATGTTTGCGCCATCAAAAATGCATTTGATGGCCCAGGCGCTACTGCCATTAAAAAACTGGCTAATAAAAATGAGACTAGAAAGTCAGGATTGATCATTGAGTACTTTTAGCCGGGTGTAAAGTATGTGCTTTTTTGCTCATTAAAATAAGCCAAAGCGGAACTAGCAATAATAAGTGAAAAGCAATCAACCACGGTGTGCTTAGCCCTAAATATTGGGTTAAAACAACAAGTATACTCGCGCCACTCATTTGCATAGCACCGAGTAATGCAGAGGCTGTGCCTGCTTGTTTAGGAAAGCTAGACAGAGACATTCCTGCAGCAGAGCCTAAACTTAAAGCAAACCCTAATGCAGCAATTAAGATAGGTAGCATAAGCGCAAATGCAGTTTCTATATGACTCAAGGCTAGCATTAAAATGCCTGAGAAAACCAGTACACTCACACCGACACGCAAAGCACGTTGGCTATTTCGTTTAATGTAGGTAGGTAAAATAAAACTTGCGACAATACTTATTACGGCATTTAACGTAAACCAAAAAGTAAAGTCGGCTACGGTACCCCCTAAATGTGTAATAAGCCAGCCTGGTGCGAGCGTTACATACACTAATATGGCTGACATTGAGACCATACAAATTAGGCTATTAAACAAAAATACCGGTGTTTTAATAATCGGTGTAAAGCGACGTAAATCTAAAATATGCCCCTGATAATGACTATCAGCAGGACGAGTTTCTCTAAAAAAGAATAGGGTAACAATAAGGCCCAAAATAGCAAACGCGGTTAAAAACATAAAGTTCATACGCCAGCCAAACTGTACGGTAAGCCAAGCCCCTAAAATAGGTGCCATTGCCGGAATAAAGCACACAATCCCGTTAAGGTAGGTAATCATTTGTCCGCTTCGTTCACTACCATATTTATCACGCACTATCGCAAATGCGACAACAAATGTGGCACACGCTCCAAACCCCTGAAAAGCACGTGCTATTAGTAATATCTCAAAAGAAGGCGAGTAGTATGCGAGTAATGCAGAGCTTGCATACAAACTAATGCCCACTACTGCCACTGGTTTTCGGCCAAATCTATCAGCCAAAGGGCCCGCAATTAATTGGCCTAGACCTACTGTTAGCATAAAAATAGCAACTGTTTGCTGTACTTGTTGTTCAGTAACTGCAAATTGTTCTGCAATAGTTGGAAAAGCAGGTAGGTAAATATCGATTGCCATAGGGCAAAATATAACGAGTAACGCTAAGATAAGTAACAAAGTCATATTAGGTTTAGCGGGCTGTGTTTGCATTGAGTCTCCTTTTGTCGAGTATTTTAGGTGGGCACTCATAAAAAAGAAAGGGCTTATGACCCCTGCATAGGTCGTCATTCTTACTTTTTGATTGGATTAAGCTAAAAAGCCAGCATAAATGCACTTTTTAAAACTGGTCTGATGTGTTAATTTTAATAAAGTAACTGTTGATGGAAAATAATAATGAGTAATAAATCTGCACTTGTACAAACATGGCATAAATTTAAGCGCCTACCTTTTGGGAATTGGCTTTTTACTAAAGCTGTTTGCTTTAAAGCGCCATATTTTGGTTCGATGAAACCTTACGTACTCGATTTGAGAGAGGGCCATTGTAGTGCGGTGGTTAAAAATCGTCGAAGTGTTCATAACCACATTGGTACCATACATGCAATTGCGCAGTGTAACTTAGCTGAATTGTGTGCAGGTGTAATGGTTGATGCAACAGTGCCAGTTAAAACGCATCGTTGGATCCCAAAAGGGATGACAGTTAGGTATTTGGCTAAAGTAGATACAGATGTACGAGCAGTCGCTGAAATTGATTTACCACACAAGTGGATTGATAAAGAAGACTTAGTAGTACCGGTTAAACTGTATAATACCCGCAATGAGCTTGTTTTCACTGCAGATATTACTATGTACATTACTGAGAAAAATTAATTTACGTAAAGCTAATTTGACTTAGCTTTTATCAGCGGCTTGTTTATTTACAAATGATAAGTCGCTGCCATCTTCTTTCAATAATGCTTTAACTTCTTTTGCGGGTTTTAGTTCTTTCGAAATTAGTTCCGGCTCTTCTTTTTCAAAGCGTTGCTTTAAACTGCCTTCAATTACTGCGCCTGCATCAATACTCAATGTATCGTGAAATACATCGCCATGAACATGAGCGCCACTTTGTACTTTTACTTCACTGGCATTAATTGACCCAATAACTTTACCTTTAACAATAACGCTTTTAGCTTCAACAATACCTTCAACAACTCCCGCTGAGCCAATAACTAAATGCTCCACTTTTATGTCACCATCAATACGGCCATCAAGCTGTACTTCACCTTGGCTAACTAAAGTGCCTGTAAGGCGTACGTCTTCAGAAATAATAGACGGTGTGTGATTCACTCTTTTTAAATTAGAGCTAACTGTTTTTTGTTTTTTTCTACCAAACACGAGAAAGCGCCTTTGTTATTTTTAGAGGATTGACTTGTTTACCATTAAGTAATACTTCGTAGTGTAAATGCGTGCCTGTGCTTCGGCCGGTGCTGCCCATTAAACCGATTACATCATGTTTAGTGATTGATTGACCTTTCTTTACTTTAATTTTATTTAAGTGTCCAAATCGAGTCACTAAGCCATTTTTATGTTCAAGCTCAATAAAGTTACCATAACCACCATTACGACCGGCACGAAGCACTACAGCGTCTGCTGGAGCGAATATTTCGGTTTTATGCCAACCGGCTAAATCAATTCCTTTATGAAAGGCATGATTACTATTCATGGGATCTTTTCTAAGGCCAAAATTACTCGAAATATAGTATTTAGCTTTAGCTAAAGGCAGGGTATTTGGTAGCTCAGTTAAAAAGTTTTCTAAATTATTTAATATTAATAGCTTATCAACGATGGCTAAAAAGTGGCTCGGAATTTTTGTTTCGTTAAATATATCAAGTGGCCCACCTTGTGCAGTTGTCTGGGCGCTTAATATTAGGTGTTGCTCAAGCGCAGACTCAATTCCTGCGCCTTTAACCATAGCTAAAATGGCTTGGTGACGTTCACTAATTTGGTTATCTAAATAGGTAAAGCTTTGCTCATAATGATTATTTAAGTTGGCCACTCTTGTTGCGAATGTAATTGGAGCGATTAACTGTGCTTGTTTACCTTTTTGATTTTCATCGACTAATGGTTCATGAAATTCATTGCCATTTTCATTAATAGGTACATCAAGTTCTGTATCAAGCTTAATAACATCTTTGCTAATTGAAGCAGGAAGGGATTCTATCATACTTTGCAGTAGCGCCTGCTTTTGCTCAAGAATTGCAAGTTGCTCTAACTGCGTTGCTTGAAGGGCTTGTTGCTCACTGACTTTTTGTTGCCACAGCGTTTGCTCGGTTATTTGATTTTGTTTTATGTCAGAGATTTTATTTGTTTGTGTATAAACACGAAAGCTCGAAATACTCAGCCAAGTAAAAGTGACTAAAATAAGCAACGCTACAAGAAGTTGAAACCAAGAGGCTAAAACAACATGCTTAACTTCGCCATTTTGACGAATAAGTAGCTGACAAGCAGGGAAAAATTTATGATAAAAAGACTTTATAAATACTGACATGGCATATAAACACTGGCTATTAACCGAATTAAGATAGCAATTTGAGTTAAAAAAGCTAGAAAAAAATTGTAACTGTTCAAAAATTAATAAAAAAGGGCTGCTTTTAGTAAGCAGCCCTTTTAATAATTTTTTTGGTATTCGTATTATTTTGCCGGCAGTACAGTACTCTCTACAGAGCCAAAACCTATACGTGCATAGCCTTCTTTTTCACACCAGCCACGCATAATAACGTTATCGCCATCTTCTAAAAAGCTGCGTTGTTCGCCGTTGCTTAGCGTAATTTTTTCTTTACCGCCACGAGAAAGCTCAAGTAATGAACCTGCTTCTTCGTGTGTTGGACCAGACTGAGTGCCCGAACCTAGCATGTCACCTGGCATAAAGTTACAGCCATTTACTGTGTGGTGAGTAACCATTTGTGCCACAGTCCAGTAAGAGTGCTTAAAGCTAGATGTTGATACGCGCGTTGGGTTATGGCCTTCGCTACGCATTTTTTGTGTTTGAATTTTAACATCCATTTGAATGTCAAAAGCACCTTGGTCGCGATTCGCTTTTGACTCTAAATAGTCCATAGGCTGTGGATCGTTTTCATCACGTGTCCAGCTTGTTCTATAAGGCGCTAATGCTTCGGTTGTTACAATCCAAGGCGATACAGTTGAGGCAAAGTTCTTAGCTAAAAATGGACCAAGCGGTTGATATTCCCACGCTTGCAAGTCACGTGCTGACCAATCGTTAAATACACAAAAGCCAAATACATGGTTTTCAGCATTTTCGATAGCGATTGCATCGCCCAGTGCATTGCCTTTACCTAAGTAAATACCAAGCTCTAGTTCGTAATCAAGGCGTTTACAAGGACCGAATGATGGCACTTCTGCATCAGGCGCTTTAGTTTGGCCTTTAGGGCGATGAAATGTTTGACCCGATACGTCAATAGATGAAGAGCGACCATGATAACCAATAGGTACCCATTTATAGTTAGGTAGTAGTGGGTTATCAGGGCGAAACAAACTACCCACAGCAGTAGCATGATAAATAGAAGTGTAAAAGTCGGTGTAATCACCGATGCGACAAGGCAAAGAATACTCTATATCAGACTGTGCAACCAATGTATCGCTAAGCGCTTGTTGGTGCTCAGAGCCTGCTCGTAGTGCTTTTGAAAGCGCTAAACGAAGTGCTGACCAATACTGCCCCCCTAAACCCATAAATGTATTTAGAGTTGCTTCACTTGCTGCATCAGCGGCTGTTTTAGCATCACCTGTTAAAACATTTAATTTACTCAGTTTTGCTAAATCAATTACTTGGTCACCAATTGCAACACCACCACGAAAGGCCTCATCAGACCCTTTACGGCGAAACTCTGCAAACGGTAAGTTTTGAATAGGGAAGTCGCAATTATCAACATTAGCTGACTCTACCCAGCTGGTTAAATTAATATCGTGGGTTTCGTTAATTAGGCTCATTACATTTCCTTTGGATTTTACTGTATGGCGACAAGGTATAGTTTATTTAATCATACTTGTACTTGGCGCCATACTTTTTAAATATTAAAACGACAAAAAGCAGCGAAGTTCGCTGCTTTTAATTTACTCAAATATTTTATAATACGCCGCGACGCTCTTGGTCACGTTCGATTGATTCAAATAATGCTTGGAAGTTACCTTCACCAAAGCCACCATCATCAACGCGTTGGATCATTTCTATAAAGATTGGACCAAATAAGTTTTTAGAGAAAATTTGTAATAAATAACAATTTTCACTTTGGCTATCTACGAGTATCTGATGCTCACGAATTTTTTCTTTATCTTCAGCAACCCAAGGTACACGGTCAAAAATAGTATCGTAGTACTCTGGGATAATATCTAAAGTGGCAATTGTTGATTTATCAAGCTTATCAAGAGAGCTTACTAAGTCATCTGTTAAAAACGCTAAATGTTGAACGCCTGGGCCGTTGTACTCACCAAGGTATTCATCAATTTGGTTGTTATCGTTACCTTTACCTTCGTTTATTGGAATAGAGAAGGTGCCACAAGGTGATTTTAGTGCATACGAAATAAGCGCTGTTTTTTGACCTTTAATGTCAAAGTAGCGTACTTCAGTAAAACCAAATACGTCTTTATAAAAGTTAGCCCATTTTTCCATGGTGCCTTTATAAACGTTATTGGTTAAATGATCGATTCGGATAAAGCCTTTATCTTCTACAACATTTTGCGTTTCTAAGTCTTCAAAATCACTTTCGTAAATAGTGCCTTTGTCGCCAAATTGTTCAATAAAGTAAATTAGGCTGTCGCCAATACCATAGATCGCAGGGTAAGGCATATTTTTATGCGTTGAGTCGGTCGCTGGTTTTGCACCACGTTCTACAGCTGTTTCAAATGCTTTTTGCGCATTCTCAACACGCCAACCCATTGAACAAATAGCAGGGCCATGGCTTTTAGCAAATTCTGCAGAAAAACCTTCACGCTCGTTATTCAGTAAAAAGTGAATATCGTTTTGGTTGTAATAAACAATGTCTTTACCTTTGAATTTTTTAAGCTTAGAGAAGCCAAAATCAGTAAATACTTTATCCATATAATCAGCATCAGGTGTTGCGTACTCGGTAAACTCAATACCGACTAAACCCAAATAGTTATTTACTTCACTCATTATTATTACTCCCGCAATTAAGCACTGCGATTATGTGTTGTTGTCATATTGCAGTAGATAATCAACCAGATTTTTAATTTGGGGAAGAGGGGGGCGCTATTTAGTATGTAGTGCATGTGTAAATTTTATAGGACGGTTATTATAAAGTTACGTGTTTGTAATACAGTTAAGTAAAATGAAGTTATATGGTATAAATTCAAGTGGGAGCATTTGTTTTTAAGTCATTGTATTTAAATACTAAAAAGGAGGTTTAACCTGCGCTAAACCTCCTCTTACAATTAATAAGTAAAAGCCTTTTTGTATGTAATTGTTTACACTTTAAGAGCCGTTACCAAAGAACTTGTTCCGTTGTTCTATCCACATGTTAGTTTTAATTGCTGGAGCTGCTTGGTAATGGCGCTCAATGGTTTGATTTAGCACTCGCGTCGGTTGCTCAAAAGACAGCTTTTGTTGTGCGCCGCCCATACTTTTAATTTCATCTCTGGTCATAGCACGTCCTGCATAAAGCAGCGAATTTAAGTACCCTGGTACTGTTTCATAATTGTTATCTGTAAAAAGCAATACAGATTGATTGAGTGCCCAGCGACTATCGATTTCGCCATCCTCTTTTACGCCAGCAAGTTCTCCATCTATATAGACTTCAAACACCCCGTTGGTTGGTGCTGTATAAAATACAAAAGCTATACGATGCCAAGAGTCAGGTTGTGTATTGCCAAAATA
>NZ_AUTI01000390.1:0-7751 GCF_000497995.1 Pseudoalteromonas sp. TB25 | reverse complement strand
ATACAGCATCTACTTAAATAAAAGCGTGCTTGGATACCATTCAGTTTGTGAGAATAGAAAGTCAGGGCTTTATCTACGGAGCAGTATTAAATACTAGACGCGAAGGCAAGCTCACTGACTTCGATGTGATAAATGATAGCTAATCATTTATCAATGAGAGATACAAGACGCGCAGCTTGCTGGCGTTTAAAAGCACCGCTTTTACATTTAGTTGGATGCATTAGTAAACAAGTAACTTAATCACCACCGAGGAGTGAAGGAGAAAACAAGGAGCAGTGACTAACATTACTCGTGTTTTCTTTGTGTAACGCACAGCGCCTCGATGGTGAAATATCATATAGCTTAAAAAAGTGGACTTTGTCTGCTCATTTACTCCTCTTTTTCTTCTCTTTGTGCATTCATATTTTAAGGGCTGTTATTCACAAAGAGGTTTAGAGGCGCTGCGCTTTTAGAGGACAGCTTGGAAGTTAAAATAATAAAGAACTAAAAGTAAAAGCGAGGTATAAAACCTCGCTTACTATATTCAAAAGCCCTATTTGATCGGTGCTATTTAAGCCGCGATTAAATAGGACTCTTGTCCTGAATGCTTGTTGTTGCGTTTAAATGAACCTTTGCCTTTTTTAGCTTTAACCACTTGTGGTTTAAATAATCTAGAGGTGACCATTGCCGCTAGTGCATTGTGGTTTATAACGCCTCGGCCGGTGTCTACCGCGCTGGTATTTGCGGTTTTTGTTTTAGATTTTTTAGTCATATATTTCCTATAAACTAATGGTTATTTTAAGTTAAATAATAAAGAGGCTTTTATATTGGCCTATTTTAAGAGATGGAGATTGTAGGCTTAATTTTCAACCGCGCAAGTATTTTTAACATCCATTTGGTAGTTTTTTAATAATAAAAAAGCATAAAAAAGCGCAGTTAATAACTGCGCTTAATATTACTTTAGTTTGCTTGATAAATTAAAAACTAAAGCTTACTTTTGCGTAGTACGTTCTGCCGTCAAAGCCGTATGGCAATGCGCGTACTGGATATTTAAATGCGCCGTTGGTGATAAAATTAAGTACTTCGTCATCACCTAATTCATCTGGTGTTTCGTCAAATACATTATCGGCACCCACCGAAAGCGCAAACATGTCGTTAATTTGGTAGCTAACATTTAAATCAACTAACACAGCAGATTCAACCGTACTTGTTGGTTTAAATGACCCCGTAGGCGAAAGCTCACCAGGTAATGAAATATGGTCGTTACCAAAGTATTTTACGTCTGTTTCGCCAAAGTAGTTAAAGCGAATGGTTGATGTGTAGGCATCGCGTTCGTAGTCAAACGTAAGCGTTGCACGTTCGCTCGGTTGTCCGTCGGTAAAAAAGCTGCGTTGTAAATCATCAAAAGCAACCGCTTCAGGAATACCGTCTTCTGCGTTTACGCTGTCAATTTTAGTATCGTTTAGGTTACCTGCAAAGGTTACTCCTAAATTACCGCCTTCAACTTCAGTGCGGTACGATGCAATAATATCAACACCTTGCGTAGTAGAATCAACCGAGTTTGAGAAGTAGTTAGCTTGCACTGCACCAGTTGCTTGTAGCGCTGCAACCGCTTCTGAGCTAAACGATACATCGTCAGCCGAAAGTAAGCTGCCAAGTGTAATACGGTCTTCAATTTCTACACGGTAAAAATCAACCGTTAACGAAAGCTCGCTTGTTACATCGTAAACAAAACCAGCACTGTAGTTTGTTGATGTTTCAAGCTCTAAGCTATCTACGCCTAACGCACTTGGGAAAGCGGTCCCTGTGTTTGCCGTGAACGACTGCGTTAATGTGCCGTCTGAGCCTAAGTTAGTTGTAAAGGCTGTATAACCACTTTGTTGAAGTGATGGCGCTCTAAAACCAGTAGACAGTGCACCACGTACTGCAAAGTCATCTGAAAATTCATAACGTGTTGCTAATTTACCAATTAAATCATCCCCAGCATCTGAGAAATCTTCATAGCGTAGTGCACCACTTACGTTCCATGCGTCGGTGATCATAGTTTCTACGTCTACATAAACTGCGTAGCTGTTACGGTCGCTATCGTTAGCCGCTTCAGGGCGAAGGCCGTTATAAGCTTGAAAACCACACTGTGCAAATTGATCCGGATCGTTTACTGATGGGTACGAGGTATCCATATTTGCTAACCCACACGCGTATGATGCTTCATCGCCAGGCACTATTTCGTAGTTTTCTTTACGGTATTCGGCGCCTACTGTTACATATAAAGGCTCACTACGGCCAATATCTACAATACCGTTTACATCAAGGTTAACCGTTGTTTGATCGAATCTAAAACCACCTGAGTAACCGCCAGTAGGCCCTGAGTTTGCTGCAATGTCGGCATCGCTTGCATCTGGGTTATTAAATAAATACTCAGCCGCGTAAGAAGCATTTAATGTATTGCGTGATGTAAAATCGTATTGGTTTTCACCATAAACAGCCGATACATCGTAAGTCCAATCTGTGTTTATATCGCCTTTAAAACCAAGCGCTACTGAAATATCTTGTGCTTCGTTATATATGCGCGGTAAAAAACCATCACTATATACTTGGGTTACGTTTTTAGAGGCTTCGTTAAAATTACGGTAAAAACCATTACCCAGCGCCGTGCGCTCAGAGTAGCCACCAAACGAGTAAAGCTCGCCGTCGCCCATTGGTAATGCCATGTTGTAAAATAACGACGTAAATTCACTTTCTGAGTTACCTTGGCCCCAGCGTACATCTTCACTTAGCGTACCTGGTTCAACATTAAGCGAACCCCCCGTATCGCGCTCTGCACGGTTAGTGCCGTCGGCATCACGGTACTCAAGCGATAGGTTAATAAAGCCGCCTTCGTTACCTAATTCAAAACCACGGTTTAAACCTGCTGAAATAGTGTCGCCGTCACCTTCACTTGTGCCGCCGTATTGTACAAAACCCGTTGTAATACCGGTTGAGTTATTAAGAGATAAGTTAATAACACCTGCAATAGCATCAGAGCCATACTGCGCTGCAGCGCCGTCGCGTAATACTTCAACGCCTTTAAGTGCTGTTAGCGGAATGGCATTCATATCAGTACCCGCAGCGCCTGCGCCTACTGTACCGTTAAGGCCAAAAATTGATTGGTTATGACGACGTTTACCATTTACTAATACAAGGGTTTGATCTGGTTGTAAGCCACGAAGTGTTGCAGGTCTAAATAAATCAGAACCGTCTGATACTTGTGTACGCGAAAAGTTAAATGAAGGCGCTGTCGCTTGAAGGCTTTGGCCTAATTCGGTAAAACCACCTTTAGTTAAATCATCCGCGTCAATTAAATCAATAGGAGAAGAAGACTCTGTAGAGGTACGGTTAGATACACGCGATCCTAATACAGATATTTGCTCTATGTTTTTAGCAGCTTGCACTGGTGCTTCTTCAGCGTTAACAATGCTTGGTGCGCTAAACGCGAAAGCAACGGCTACAGCAAGTGTGTTTAAACGGTATGTTGACATAGTGACGACCCTGTTTTTTGTATTCTTAATAATATGTGTGTGGTTATGATGCTCACAACCTGTTGCAAACATCCTAGCAACATATGCAAACAAAAAGAAATGAAAAAAACTAAATATTTGGTCTAAGTATGCAAATAAACTTCAAGATAAGAAAAAACCACATCAAATTGGTTAAAATACGTGCTAAGAAGGGATTAAACATCAAAAAACAGAATGTTTAACACTTTATTTACAATGTGGTTTTGTTCGTTATTTTACACTTTTAAAGGTAATAGGCAGCGAATGGTCGTACCTGTGCCTAATATACTGTTAACTTCTACTTTTCCACCGTGATCGCTCACCATAGCGTATACAAGTGTCATACCCATACCGGTGCCTTTTCCGACTTCTTTTGTTGTGTAAAAAGGGTCAAACATATGCGCTATTGTGTCTTCATTCATGCCACAACCGTTATCTTTTATTTCAATACAAATATTTGTGTTGAGTTCAAAAATATTGACTTCAATAATGCAGCCTTTTTCTAAGTCTAACTCGCAAGCTTGCCAAGCATTCATTAAAAGATTTACAAAAATCTGATTAATTGACGATAAATTGCACCAAATGAGTGGTAGGGGTTCAAACCGCGTTTTTATTTCGCATAATTTAAGTTTGCTACTTAATAATCTTAAAGCATTATTAGCACCCGTTGTTACGTCGGCTAATTGTTTATCTTGAGAAGAGGTGGGGTGGGCAAAGTTTAATAAGTCATGCACTATTTGTTTTATTCGTTTAAGTCCTTCAACGCTGTCGTTAATTTGCCCCTGCAAATTGTTATAAATCCACGCGTACGGATACTGTAAATTGAGTATGTCGATTTCGTGTTTAAAACGGCTCTCTTTAATTTCGTTATTTAAATATTGTTCGTTAAGTTTCAGCAGCGCTACCAGTAAAGGGCTTGCGTTTTGTAGGCTCTCTACGTTACTCATTGCATAGGCAAGTGGGGTATTTATTTCGTGGGCAACGCCTGCGCTCAGTGTACCTAAGGTTGCCATTTTTTCTGTTTGCACAAACAGCATTTGTTGGTGTTCTAAGTCGGCTACTTTTTTTTGTAGTTCATTATTTATGGCAACTAAAACGCTACTTTTATCTTTGAGTAATTGCTCTGCAGCTAAGCGCAGCTTTTGTTCGTTTAAAAAAGCACGTTCAAAATTACCATCTGATCCATTCATTCCTTTCATCCATATAGATAACTTTATACTTAACGTTTAGTCGTCTGTATGCAAATTTGCAACTTTAGTGCAGCCAAGTCCTAATTTTATGCATGAGTAATTATCCACTTATTGCTAATAACTCCATTATATAAATACCACTTAATATAAAAGGTAGTCACAAACACACCATAGAATATTTTTTTAAGCTATTATTTAACCAGAAGTAATTTAAAGGCGACTCAATGACTCAAGTAACACCAAGCACACCAATAAATCAGGTTGATGTACTTTGCATTGATGATGATGAAATAGTACTACGTACGTTAACACGACTACTTGAAGTAAATGGCTTAACGGTTATTGTTTGCGATAATCCGCAAAACGCATTAACACTTTTTAAAAATCATGAGTTTGGTTTAATTATTAGCGATATGCGTATGCCGGTAATGAACGGTGCCGAGTTTTTAGAAAAAGCGCGTGCGCTGGCACCCGACACCCAACGCATTTTATTAACCGGTTACGCCGACATACAAACCACCTTAGCGGCTGTTAATCAGGGCCAAATAAATGGTTATATTCAAAAGCCTTGGCAAAACGATTTATTACTTCGTAGCATTAGAGATAGCCTAGAAAAATTTGCACTAAAAAAACAAAATCAAAAATTAGAGGCACAAGTTAAAGCGCAAAACCAAGAGTTGCTAGAGCTTAATAATTCGCTTGAACAACGGGTAGAAAAACGCACCTTACAAATCAAACAGGTTTTAAAAAAGCTTGAAGACGCCAACGAGCGCGAAAAACAAGAGCATAAATCGACCGTAGAGCTGCTATATAATTTTGTTAACGCAAACCCTTACCTAGATGGCAACAAAGCACAAAATATTGCTAATACCTGCACACAAATAGCACTTTACTTAAACTTGTCGCAAAAAAGCATTGATCTTGCCCCTATGGCTGGTTACTTGGCGCAAATAGGCTTGCTTGCTATGGATCCTGATCTTTATAAAAAACCAGTTAACCGCTTAAACGAGCAACAACGCAAAACCTTTTATACTCACCCAAGTACTGCACAATTAATGTTAATGCCAGCAATACATTTACATGACTTGTCGGATGCTATTTATTATCAGTTTGAGCGCTTTAACGGAAACGGAATGCCCAAAGGCCTTGCCGGAAACGACATACCAATAGGCGCTATGGTGCTAGGTTTAGCGCGCGACTATTGGGATGCGTTTGAGCAGAGCAATGCAAGTGATGAAAAGCAGCGCCACGATGACGCACTCGAAAGTGTAAAACTTTATAGTGGATCGTTTTATCATCCTAAAATTGTACGTGCACTTGAAGCAAGCCATGCAAAACTACACGAACAAAAAAGTTCAGCAGGATCAGTGCTAATTTGTAACGCCCATGAACTCAAAGATCAAATGGTACTAGGCCATGCTCTACACAGCCATACGGGCATAATGTTGCTGCCCAAAGGTCATGTATTTGGCAGTAAATCGATAGAAAAACTCCAACAGCTAGAATCGAAAAAACCAACTCCGTTCAGAATAATGGTGAAAACTGCTAAATGATTGATCTAAACCGCAGTTTTTTTCGTTACAATGTGCATAAAATAGATTATTGAATTTGCTTGAAGGAGCACTCTGTGTCGCGATTTTCTGCGGTTACTGACAACCCCCATGATGGGCGTTTTAACCAAAAAACGGGAATACTGCTAACTAACCTAGGCAGCCCTGATGCACCAACAGCGGCTGCGCTTCGTACATATTTACGCGAATTTTTATCAGATCCACGCATTGTAGAAATACCACGCTTAGTATGGATGATAATTTTACATGGCATTATTTTACGCGTACGCCCTAAACGTTCGGCTAAATTATACGAGAGTATATGGACCGAAAACGGCTCACCACTGACCCACATTACTCGCCAGCAAAGTGTAAAGTTAAATACCTTATTAAAAGAGCAAGGTTATACCAATACTGAAGTCGTAATGGCAATGCGTTATGGCAACCCTTCAATAGAGGCAGGCCTTGAAGAGCTTCGTGATAAAGGCTTAACGCGTATAATTATTTTACCAATGTACCCGCAATATTCTAGCCCAACTACGGGTTCTACGTTTGATGCTGTATCGAGCGTACTGCGTAAATGGCGCTGGGTGCCAGAGCTGCATTTTATTAATGGCTATCATAAAAACACCCGTTATATTGAGTCGCTTGCTAATAGTATTAGTGAGGATTTAGAAGCGAATGGTATGCCACAAAAAATTGTTTTTTCGTATCACGGTATGCCTAAATTGTTTTTAGATCGCGGCGATCCGTACCATTGCCTATGTTTACAAACCACGCGTTTAGTTGTCGAAAAACTAGGCCTTGATAAAGACAAAGTAATTAGTACTTTTCAAAGTCGATTTGGTAAAGCAGAGTGGTTAAAGCCTTATACCGACGCAACTCTTGCAGCCTTACCTGATGAAGGTATTACCGATGTAGCTATTATAAGTCCTGCTTTTAGCGCCGACTGCCTAGAAACACTTGAAGAGCTAGAAGGTGAAAACCGTGAAATATTCGAAAACGCAGGCGGCGAAAAATACCGTTACATAGCGGCACTAAACGACAGAGACGACCATATAGAAGCTGTGTTTGATGTTATAAAACCTATGTTGTAACCCAAGCTTACTAAAGCTAAATATATTACGCATTAAGCGGTGTTAAAATTAACACCGCTTTTTTGTTTTTAATGCTTTTAAAATATTTAGTTAATTAATTCACAAAGAGGTTAAGAGGCGCAGCGCTTTTAGAGTGGGTGATAAAACATAAAAATACTGGTTTTGGCTTTTCTCATTTACTTCTCTTTTACTTCTCATTGTGCAAATAAAAGCTTTTAAAGGGCTAATTATTCACAAAGAGGTTAAGAGGCGCTGCGCTTTTAGAGTAGTGATAAAACATAAAAACACTGGTTTTGGCTTTTCTCATTTACCCCATTTTTACTTCTCATTGTGCAAATAAAAGCTTTTAAAGAGCTAATTATTCACAAAGAGGTTAAGAGGCGCTGCGCTTTTAGAGTA
>NZ_AUTI01000389.1:0-546 GCF_000497995.1 Pseudoalteromonas sp. TB25 | reverse complement strand
ACGAACCGAGCGGTCGGAGGTTCGAATCCTCCTGCGCCCACCATACTTTAATAACTCTGCTTAGAGTCTAAATAAGCAAAAACTCTACTTAGAGTTTAAATAAGTAAACTATAAAGTGGGTGCATAGCTCAGCTGGATAGAGTACTCGGCTACGAACCGAGCGGTCGGAGGTTCGAATCCTCCTGCGCCCACCACTTTATAAACTCTCACTTAGAGTATAAATAAGTAAAACTCTCACTTAGAGTAAAAACAAGTAATAGTAAAAATGAAAGTGGGTGCATAGCTCAGCTGGATAGAGTACTCGGCTACGAACCGAGCGGTCGGAGGTTCGAATCCTCCTGCGCCCACCACTTTCATATTTTCATACACTTTTAAGTGTAAGAAAAATAAACCGATGGAAATCGGTTTTTTTATGTCTGAATTTATACGCTCTGCTTAGAGTTTAAATAAGCAATCTATGAAAGTGGGTGCATAGCTCAGCTGGATAGAGTACTCGGCTACGAACCGAGCGGTCGGAGGTTCGAATCCTCCTGCGCCCACCACTTT
>NZ_AUTI01000388.1:0-4600 GCF_000497995.1 Pseudoalteromonas sp. TB25 | reverse complement strand
CCACCTTCACGGATAGCAAAACGAAGACCTTCATCCATCGCGATTGGTGCGATTAGAGTTACTGTCATCTTGATGTTATCACCAGGCATTACCATTTCTACGCCTTCTGGTAACTGTACGTCACCAGTTACGTCAGTTGTACGGAAGTAGAACTGTGGACGGTAACCTTTGAAGAATGGAGTATGACGACCACCTTCATCTTTAGAAAGTACGTATACTTCTGAAGTGAATGTAGTATGTGGGTTGATTGAACCAGGCTTAGCTAGTACTTGACCACGTTCAACGTCTTCACGCTTAGTACCACGTAGAAGTGCGCCGATGTTTTCGCCAGCACGACCTTCGTCAAGAAGCTTACGGAACATTTCAACACCAGTACAAGTAGAACGAGTTGTATCATTGATACCAACAATTTCTACTTCGTCATTGATGCGGATGATACCAGCTTCAACACGACCAGTTACAACTGTACCACGACCCTGGATTGAGAAAACGTCTTCGATAGGCATGATGAATGGCTTATCGATGTCACGCTCTGGCTCTGGGATGTAAGAATCAAGTGCGTTTGCAAGCTCAACAATCTTATCTTCCCACTCTTTCTCGCCTTCTAACGCTTTAAGCGCAGAACCCGCGATTAGAGGTAAGTCATCACCTGGGAAATCGTATTCTGAAAGAAGTTCACGAACTTCCATTTCTACTAGTTCAAGTAGCTCTTCGTCATCAACCATGTCACATTTGTTCATGAACACGATGATGTAAGGAACACCAACTTGACGAGAAAGAAGGATGTGCTCACGCGTTTGTGGCATAGGGCCATCTGTCGCAGCAACTACTAAGATCGCGCCGTCCATTTGAGCAGCACCAGTGATCATGTTTTTAACATAATCGGCGTGACCAGGACAATCTACGTGTGCGTAGTGACGTGTAGGTGTATCGTATTCAACGTGAGACGTTGAAATAGTGATACCACGTTCGCGCTCTTCTGGAGCGTTATCGATTGATGCGAAATCTTTAGCAACACCGCCGTATACTTTTGCAAGTACGTTAGTGATTGCTGCAGTTAGTGTAGTTTTACCGTGGTCAACGTGGCCGATTGTACCAACGTTTACGTGCGGTTTTACGCGTTCAAACTTTTCTTTTGCCATCTTAAAAAATTCCTAATAAAGAAATTAAAGCCTGACTCACTATTGAGCCAGACAAGCTAAAATTATATAACAGCGCGAGCTGAAATTATTGTATCTGCGACATTTTTAGAGGCTTCAGCGTACTTCACAAACTCCATAGAGTATGAGGCACGGCCCTGTGTTGCAGATCGTAAAGCAGTTGCATAACCAAACATTTCAGAAAGAGGAACTTGCGCATTAATTTGCTTAAGTCCACCTAGTGCATCTTCCATGCCTTCGATTATGCCGCGGCGACGGTTTAAGTCGCCAACTACATCACCCATATTTGAATCAGGAGTGAGTACTTCAACCTTCATTACTGGCTCTAAAAGTACAGGGTTAGCTTCAAGCGCCCCGTTTTTCATTGCCAGTGAACCTGCTATTTTAAATGCCATTTCATTCGAATCTACATCATGGAATGAACCATCATATAAAGTCGCTTTAACGCCAAGTAATGGGTAGCCTGCCAGTACACCTTGAGACATTTGCTCTTGGATACCTTTGTCTACCGCAGGAACGAATTCTTTAGGAACTGAACCACCTACGGTTTCGTTAACGAACTCGTAAATTGGTGACTCATCATCCGTAATATCCATCGGTTCAAGTTTAATCCAAACGTGTCCATATTGGCCACGACCACCTGACTGACGTATAAACTTCCCTTCAACCTTAACAGTTGAACGAATAGCTTCTCGGTATGAGACCTGCGGCTTACCAACGTTACATTCAACACTGAATTCACGTTTCATACGGTCGACGATGATATCTAGGTGAAGTTCACCCATGCCAGAGATTATAACCTGGCCTGATTCTTCGTCAGTTTGTACGCGAAAAGAAGGATCTTCAGCAGCTAGTTTACCTAGTGCGATACCCATCTTATCTTGGTCAGCTATAGTGCGGGGCTCAACCGCAATAGAGATTACTGGTTCTGGGAATTCCATACGCTCAAGCGTAATAATAGAATTCGGATCACACAGTGTTTCACCTGTTGTTACGTCTTTAAGACCAATAGCTGCCGCGATGTCGCCTGCGAAAACTTCTTTGATCTCTTCACGAGAGTTTGAATGCATCTGTACGATACGGCCAAGTCGCTCACGCTTACTTTTTACTGGATTATATACCGTGTCACCCTGTTTAACAGTACCAGAGTAAACACGGAAAAAGGTCAAGGTTCCAACGAACGGGTCTGTTGCAATCTTAAATGCGAGTGCAGCAAACGGCGCTTTATCATTAGCTGGACGTTCTTCCTCAGTACCATTTTCTAAGATACCTTGGATTTGTTTCACTTGCTCTGGTGACGGCATATATTCAACAACGCCATCAAGCACAGCTTGAACGCCTTTGTTTTTAAATGCGCTACCACAAGTAACTGGAACAATCTCATTTGCTAATGTTCGTTGGCGTAAAGCATTTTTAATTTCTGCTTCACTTAACTCTTCACCTTCTAAGTATTTATCCATTAGTTCTTCTGTTGCTTCAGCAGCGCTTTCAACTAAATGAGCGCGCCATTCTTCAGCTAATTCCAGAAGTTCTGCCGGTATTGCCTCATAAGAGAAAGTCATACCCTGGTCCGCTTCGTTCCAGTTAATCACTTTCATTTTTATAAGGTCAATAACACCTTTAAAGTCGTCCTCAGCGCCTACAGGCAACTGAATTGGAACAGGCGTTGCTCCAAGACGAGATTTCACCTGGCTGACCACTGCTAAGAAGTCTGCGCCCGTGCGATCCATTTTATTTACGAAGATCATTCTCGGAACTTCGTATTTGTTCGCTTGACGCCAAACTGTCTCAGTTTGTGGCTGTACACCAGATGAAGCACAAAGAACAACTACCGCACCATCAAGTACGCGTAAAGAACGCTCTACTTCGATAGTGAAATCTACGTGTCCTGGAGTATCAATAATATTGATACGATGGGCGTCAAATTGAGCGTCCATCCCTTTCCAAAAACACGTTGTTGCAGCAGAAGTGATTGTGATACCACGCTCTTGTTCCTGCTCCATCCAATCCATAGTTGCAGCGCCATCATGTACTTCACCGATCTTATGAGAAAGACCTGTGTAGAACAGAACACGTTCTGTTGTGGTGGTTTTGCCTGCATCTACGTGAGCAACAATACCTATATTACGATAGCGCTCAAGTGGAGTTGTACGTGCCATATGATCCTCTTAAAGGTTAAAGACAGATTACCAACGGTAATGAGCGAATGCTTTATTCGCTTCAGCCATACGGTGAACGTCTTCACGTTTCTTAACCGCAGTGCCTTTATTATCAGAAGCGTCAACGATTTCTTGAGCTAAACGTAAGCCCATAGATTTTTCGCCACGCTTACGTGCAGCGTCTACTAACCAACGCATACCTAATGCGTTACGACGAACTGGACGTACTTCAACTGGTACTTGATAAGTTGAACCACCAACACGGCGAGATTTAACCTCTACCTGTGGACGGATGTTATCAAGTGCAGTTTCAAAGATTTCTAGGTGCGACTTGCCTGATTTCTCAGCAGCCACGTCTAGCGCACCATAAACTATTTTTTCAGCAGTAGATTTCTTGCCGTCTAACATCACGATGTTAACGAATTTAGCAAGAAGTTCCGATCCGAACTTAGGATCTGGAAGAATTTTACGTTGACCGATTACGCGTCTTCTAGGCATTTTGTATCTCCGGTTTATTCAGGTTTGCTCTTTCGAGTCAATCACCCAAAACAATAATTATAAATATTTAGTGCTTGGCCTTACTAACGGAATACAATTACCCTTTAGGGCGTTTTGCACCGTATTTAGAACGAGCTTGACGACGATCGCTAACGCCTGCACAGTCAAGTGCACCACGAACAGTGTGAAAACGCACACCTGGTAAATCTTTAACACGACCACCACGGATTAGGATTACACTATGCTCTTGAAGGTTATGACCTTCACCGCCAATGTATGAAGTTACTTCGAAACCGTTAGTTAAACGTACACGTGCTACTTTACGTAACGCCGAGTTTGGTTTCTTAGGTGTAGTTGTATATACGCGAGTACATACACCGCGCTTTTGCGGACACGCTTTTAGTGCAGCTGAGTTACTTTTCGTAACCTTGCTACGGCGTGGCTTACGCACTAGCTGGTTAATAGTTGCCATTTAAATAGCTCCTGAAATTAAAATTACTACTGAAAAAAATAAAAAAATCCGCCCTTTATTTACGAGCCTGCATTAAGCACACAAGTAAATGGGTGGCGGAATTTTAATGAGCAAAGTTTAACCTGTCAACCTAAACTAATCGTAAGACAGCATATAACTGCCTTACGATCACTTAATCTATTGATTAAGAACAGTTTATTGATTTCCAGACAAATCAGCATTTAGAGCGTCTGTAAGTGCTTGAGTCGCCTCTTCTGCACTTACTGTTTGCTCTTCTACTACTACTTTGCTTTGTTTACGGCGAGCCATAC
>NZ_AUTI01000387.1:0-1731 GCF_000497995.1 Pseudoalteromonas sp. TB25 | reverse complement strand
ATTAACCTGTAGACGCACAACTTGTTGGCGTGACGGGCACAAAGCCCGTAAAAAGTAATTTTTTCACAAAGAGGTTAAGAGACGCTGCGCTTTTCGGAGTTTTTCAAGTTAGTTGTCGCATCAAAGTAAATTTTATGCCGCCCGCATTGCTTCTTTTTTCTCTGGATTTAAATTTACTTCATTGATCATCGTCCAATTTCGAGACTTTCCTGACCAACGAATTGGGTTCTGTAATTTCGCCATTTCATTTATCTGATGACGTTTCGCTAGTATCGCTTTATCTAATCCTAAATGACGCTGGTTTGGCGTGACAAATTTAATACCGCTGTGCAAGTGCTCATCGTTGTACCAATCAACAAATCCGCTAACCCACTTTCTTGCGCTACCCATGCTTTCAAAGGCTTTCTCAGGGTATCCCGGGCGATACTTTAACGTCTTAAATAGCGATTCAGAATAAGGATTATCATTACTCACAGACGGTCGGCTAAATGAAGGAACAATACCTAACTCCTGCAATGTCGCTAATAACGTTGCCCCTTTCATTGGACTGCCATTATCCGAGTGCAACGTGACTTGCTCAGGCTTTACCTGCTCTCGCCTGCAAATATCTACCATTAAATCAGCCGCCAGTGTGCTTAGTTGTGTGTCATGAACCTGCCAACCAACTATTTTTCGACTATAAATATCCATCACTAAATATAAGTATAAAAACTGACCTTTAACAGCTGTTGGCAAATACGTGATATCCCATGTATAAATTTCGTTTACACGTATTGCCTTGAGCGCTTTTGGCTTTTTTATCTTTTTATTTGGTTTAACTTTTTCTCTGTGTGTTAATAATTTATGTGATTTCATAACGCGATAAAACGAGCTTTCTGATGCTATCCACACACCTTTATCCAATAGTTTAGGGACTATCTTACTGGGTGGTAAATGTCCATATTCTATTGAATTAACAGTCTTAATTATACGCTGTTGTTCTAATTCAGTTAGCCTGTTAGGTGGTCGCTTTATCGTACTTGTTCGCTTATCTGTCATATCATCAGCTTCAATCCAGCGTTGAATTGTTCTTGCCGTTAGACCAAGTAACTCACATGCTTTTTCTTGCCTTGCCCCTGATTCCTGCGCATCGGTAATGAGCTTTATCAATTCATGACGCTCAGTTGAGCTGGTTAATCGTCCTCGTTGAAACCCCAAAGCGCATCTGCTTTTTTTTTGAGTACAAGTAAGGCGGCTGTTTCTGCTAACGCTTTGTCTTTACGATTAAGCTCTTTTTGAAGCTGCTTAATTTCTTGTTTGAGCTGTTTACTGTCTGATTTTACGGGCGTCGTTGAAGGCCCTTGAGCAAAATCTTGCTTCCATTGTTTAATATGATGCGGGTAAAGCCCCTTAGCACGGCAATATTCATTAAGAGCTGCTTCATCTAAACTCGCACATTCAATAATGGCGTTAAGCCTTTCTTCTAAGCTCCAGTCATGAGGGCGTTTTTCTGTTGTCATGTGACTACCATTATTTTTAGTTTCAAGTTCATGGTTTTTAGCAAGCGCGATCCATCGTTGCAAGGTTGAATAACCGATGCCTAAATCAAGCGCAATATCTTCTAGGCGAACATCATCACATTGGGATAATGCTTTTTCAACAGCTTGAACTTTAAATTCTTGTGTAAATCGACGTCTCATTTTATCTGCCTCTATTAAAAGTTAGAGGCGACAACTATCCTGACACAGGGGG
>NZ_AUTI01000386.1:0-9901 GCF_000497995.1 Pseudoalteromonas sp. TB25 | reverse complement strand
CGCTACCCGCTAAAAACCAGCGTACTTCACCACCATGTGTCAATATTTGCGCCTGCAAAGGTCTCAAGATAGCGTATGAATAATTCTGAGAAATATACATTAAGTATTTTTTATTTTTAGTGGCAGTTAAGTAGTTCAAGCTATCTCCTCAGGCTGGTTAGCACATTAAGTTTACCCCATTGCGACTCGCTTATAAATATATGCCTTTATTTGTTTTAAGCATCCGATTGAGCTTTGAGGTTGGCTAGATTATTATACAGCCCATATAACCCCATACCATACTTTGCTCAAAGAGCATCCCTAACCCCGGAGATAGCATGACTAGCTATAAAGTTTTAGACGTAAACGATGATTTACCCATTCGTACCAAAGGTGAAGTACACAGCGGTAAAGTTCGTTCAGTTTATTGGTTAACTGATGAAGACAGCGCACGATTAATTAAAGATAAAGGCTACCAAGTACCGACAGGTACTGAGCTTGCTATTATGGTTATTTCAGACCGAATTTCTGCATTTGATTGCATTTGGCAGGGCGAAAACGGTTTAAATGGCGTACCAGGTAAAGGTATAGCGCTAAACTCAGTGGCAGCCCATTGGTTTAAGTTATTTGATAAAGCGGGTCTTGCGGGCAATCATATTGTAGATATTCCGCATCCGTATGTGTGGATTGTACGTAAAGCCAGTACAGTGAAGGTAGAGGCAATTGCTCGCCAATATATTACGGGTAGCATGTGGCGCGATTACGCTAAAGGCATACGTAACTTTTGTGGTATTGAATTACCAGAGGGTTTAAAAGCGAACCAAAAGCTTGATAACGTTTTAATTACGCCGTCAACAAAAGGTATTATTGAAGGCGTTGCTGATATTCCGCCTGTTGATGATGTAAATATTACTCGCGCTAATATTACTAATAACTTAGATGTATTTAACTTTAAATCGGCAGATGATGTAACCAAATACGAAAAACTGTTAGTTGAAGGTTTTAAATTAATTAGTGATGAACTAGCGAAGCTTGACCAAATTTTTGTAGATACTAAATTTGAGTTTGGTTATGTAGAGGATTTAAATGGCGCGCAACAGCTTATATATATTGATGAAGTAGGCACGCCTGATTCGTCACGTATTTGGGATGAAGCCGCTTACAAAGACGGTAAAATTGTTGAAAATTCTAAAGAAGGCTTTCGTCAATTACTGATTAATAACGTGCCAGAGAGCGACGTATTATTAAATAAAGATCGCATGAGTGAGCGTGAGCAGTTAGCTAAAGATTATATTTTACCAGAATCAGTAATGCTTGAAGTGTCAAATACCTATGTTGGCATAGCGAGTAAAATTGTTGGCAGAGATATCGTGATCCCTGAAGATCCTCGCCAAGAAGTTATTACTATTTTAGATAACGATTACGGATTAATTGTTAAATAACAGCACTTAAGTGCTAATAAAGCCGGTAAATAAATCTTTATTTTTAGTTACTGGGCTATAATTCTTGCAATTAGTGCTCGTCTCTAATTAACTTAACCTAACATTAATGTTTAGGTATTGTTATGTTTGAACGGGCATTGCAAAAGTTTGCTAAAAGTCATTACTTTTTAGCTATAGGTTTGTTTTTTAGTCAGTTTGCTTTAAGTGCGAATATTGAATTAGTAATAGAAGATCAACACGGCCAAAAGTTATCAGGTGCTGTGGTTGAGCTTAATATTGCTGGTAAACAAGCCACACCATCAAATTTGCCCATTGCTATAATGGATCAAGTCCATAAGCAGTTTTTACCCGAATTATTAGTTGTACAACAGGGTCAAAAAGTTAACTTTCCTAACAGCGATAATATTCGCCATCATGTTTATTCTTTTTCACAAGCTAAGCCTTTTCAACTAAGATTATATTCAGGCCAACCAAAAGAGCCCATTACGTTTGAGCAACAAGGGGTTGTTGTTTTGGGGTGTAATATACATGACTCTATGGTTGGCTATATTTATGTAGCTAACAGCGAATTCGTATATAAAACAGATAAAAAAGGCTATGTAAATTTGCCTATTAATACACTGCCTGCACAAGTGAGTGTGTGGCATCCATTACAAACAGCACCATTGGAGAATAAAAAAATGATAACAATTAATTCTCAAAAACAGTTACAGATAACAGTAAACACATCAACTCCAGCACCCAGAAATACCTTTGGTAGTAAGTTTAAGGCTGGTAATGACTAATAGTTTACGAAATCGCATAACCATTTTATGTGTTGGCTTAGTGTTATTAACCACTATGGTCAGCTTGTTTAGTTTTTGGTGGTCTACGAGTAAATTTCAAGAAGAAAAAGTAAATCAAGATATTACCGTAGCGCAAAATGTTTATAAGCAATATTTAAAGTCAAAAGAAAGCCTACTGTTAACCGCTGCAAAAGTACTCACCTCCGATTTTGGTTTTAAGCAAGCTGTAGCAACGCGAGATGCAGGTACAATCAGCAGCGTGTTGTTTAATCACAGTCAGCGTATTGATGCCGAATTAATGTTGTTACTTGATTTATCGGGTAAGCTAATTTCCGCCAATACTGACGAAGACGTTTTTGCACACAACTTAAAGCCCTTGATGGAAGAGCTTTTAAGTGCGCCAGAAGAGTCTAGTTTTGTGGTGCTTAATAACGAGCTGTATCAAATTATTTTATTACCTGTAAAAGCGCCACGTACAGTAGCCTATAGTTTGGTGGGCTTTAAAATTGACGACAATGTAGCCCATGAACTAAAAAGCTTAACAGGCATGGATGTAAGTTTTATAGGCAGTGCTGACGATATTGTTATTAGCTCATTAGCTAATCGTCCTGAGCAATTTGAACCTGTTAGCTATTTTAGTACCGTAACCACATCGCGGTTTTTTGGTGAGTATTTAGTGTTTCGTAACCGAGAAATAGATTTACCATCGTTGTTGACCCATCCCATAATTATTTTGCTGAGTGCCGATTTAACACAAAGTTATAGTGATTTCGAAAAACTGCTTTTTACACTTATTATTTTAGCTATTTTAACTATGTTTGTAGGTGTTATTACAAGCAGCATATTTGCAAATAATTTAACTACGCCACTTACTCAACTAGCTGTAATAGCAAGGCAATTTGCACAAGGGAATTATGCTTTTGAATTTAAAGGCCAAAGGCAAAGTACCGAAATAGACACGCTAGTCGCAGCGTTTGATAGCATGGGTAATGATATTAATCAGCGCGAGCAACAAATTAGCTTTCAAGCCCGTCACGACTCCCTAACAGGCTTTTATAACCGCTCAGCAATGCTTGAGGTGCTTGATGATGAGTTAGATTCATCAGCCGAGTACACGCTCGTTGCAATAGACATAAAAGGTCTTCGCCATATAAACGATAAGCTCGGTCCGCGCATTGGTGATGACTGCCTAAAGGCCGTTGCTTGCAGAATAAGTGAGTTTTCGGATGAGTTAGGGGGCTTTCATGCCCGTATTGGCGGCGATGAGTTTTTAACTGTGTTTCCGACTGCGGCAGCGCGTGAACACAAAAGCGGTATTGTTGGCTTAATGGCACAATTACAAGCGTGCTACACCATTCAAAAACTAAAAATTAACTTACGCTTTAGTGCAGGCATTGTGCAGTATCCTACACAAGGTATTGCAAGTGATGACTTAATGCGCCGTGTGCTAATTGCAGTTGAAAGTGCTGCAAACACACAAGAGAGCATACATTACTATCAAAATGGCGAAGACGAAGCGCACTTAGAGCGCTTAATAATGCTTGATGAACTAAAGCAGGCTATTAGTGATGACGATGGTCAATTGTTTATGACTTATCAGCCAAAATTACATTTGAAATCGCAAAAAATAGATAAAGTTGAGTCGCTTATTCGCTGGCAGCGAAAAGATGGTAGCTGGGTTAATCCTGAACTGTTTATTGACTTAGCCGAGCAGTCGGGGCTTATTGTTGAGCTTACTGGGTGGGTTGTTAATACGGTTATAGCACAAGTAGCTGATTGGCAGTCTAAAAATATAAACTTACAGGCTGCAATAAATGTATCTGCGCAAGATATAGCATTTCCGGGCTTTCACGCTGCATTAGTTCGCACGCTTAAAAAGTACAAATTAGATTCTAAGCTGATCACTATTGAGCTTACTGAGCGCGATATGATCGAAAACGAAGAAAAAGGTATTAAAGCGCTCGAAAACCTAAAGGCAATTGGCGTTAAAATATCATTAGATGATTATGGTGTAGGGCAAACATCACTTGGTAGATTAAAAATGCTGCCTATTGATGAGCTTAAGCTAGATAAGTGCTTTATCCTAAAACTTGATGAATCGCAAAAAGATCAATTTATAGTGCAATCATCAATTACGTTGGGACATCAGCTAGGTTTCTCGGTTGTAGCTGAAGGGGTTGAAACGCTTGGCTCATTAAATTTACTTAGAGGCATGCAGTGCGACCATGCACAAGGCTATTACTTAAGTAGGCCTTTAAAAGCAGAACTATTAGAAGAATGGCTGGAGGAATACTATGCAAAAAATTAAATACTTATTAGCAAGTTTGTTTTTAATAGTTAGTGTGCCGAGCATTGCAAGCAATGGAAAACTGCTAGCTACGCCGGGAGTTTCTCAAATTGAAGGCAGTGGCGGCGGGGGGATTGTACCGTGGGCACAACTTGCTGGGTACGCAAGTGATGATGAATTTTCGGTAAATGGCTTTTGTAGTCGCGCAGATGTAACCGACTACACACTTGACGTATGTGGTGCACAACTTAATTTATTTAATCGTGTTGAGCTTAGTTATGCCCAACAGCGCTTTGATGTACCAGCACTTGATGCTGAAATAGAGCAATCAATTACAGGTGCTAAAATACGTTTGTACGGCGATATTGTTTACAGTGATTGGCCACAGCTTAGCTTAGGGATTCAGCATAAATCACTGGATGATGGCAGTATTGCAACACTTGTAGGCGCAGAAGAGACTAGCGGTACTGACTACTACCTCGCTGCTAGTAAATTACATTTAGGGGCTATTGCTGGCTATAACTGGTTTTGGAACGTAACTACAAGATACAGTGAAGCTAATCAACTTGGTTTACTTGGTTACGGTGGAGAAAATACTAGCGGAAAAGTATTATTTGAAGGCAGCACAGCACTATTTTTGAGTCGCGAAATAGCCGTAGGTGTTGAGTATCGTCAAAAATCAAATAACTTAAACTTAGGCGAACAAGATTGGAAAGACTTATTTGTAGCGTGGATGCCTAACAAGCATGTGAGTGTGACTGCGGCTTACCTTGATTTAGGAAGCATTGCAGGGGCTGACGATCAAACAGGTTGGTATTTATCGGTTACAGGGTATTGGTAATGAAAAGCGTTGGTATTTTTTTGATTTGTTTAGGGTTGCTTAGTGGGTGTGCAAATTCTACTAAGCTCTCACTTTATCAAAAGCTGGATGGTAAAGCTGGGATAGGCAGAATTGTTGATAGCTTTATCTATCAAATAGGCAATGACGAGCAGATAATTCATTACTTTGAACACAGTAATATAGCGCATTTCCGCCAAGGATTTATTAATCATATGTGCATGTTAGTAGAGGGCCCGTGTACATACGATGGTGACTCTATGGTGGCAATTCATACTGGTATGCATATTACAGAGAAAGATTTTAATCATGTTGTTGATTTGCTTATAAATGCAATGAATGAGCAAGATGTTAGCCATAGCTTACAAAACGATATTCTTTCTAGAATGGCGCCACTTCGTGATGAAATTATAAAAATGTAACTATAAAGCTTTCAAAGTAATTATTAAGTAAAGGGAACCTTGCTTTGATTGCATTGTCCACATAGAATTATTTCATAAAAACAACAATTGGCAAATATAGCTTGTATGGCTTATCTATTTATTTCTCGCAAAAATGTACACGCAAAATACTATAAAAAAATAATCAAAAGATTGTCGATGAATTGCCAATTACACATCATGGGAGCGCCTAAGCTTTCTGCTGTGAAATATTTAATAGATGCGTTCCAAGTTAATTTTACTGGTGTAGTAAACTCTCAACTAAAACGTAAAAGAGCACGTAATACAACTTGGAATAATTCTATCGTTACTGCGGTTTATAGTGCTGGTTTAGTTTTATTTGAACGATTACGATACGCCAAGTATTTAGCCTTATTAACCGAGACTAATCCTGAATACATTGTCATTTGGAACGGCAATAAACTTCCAAATACAACCGTTGCTATGGCTGCAAAAGCATTAGGTGTAAAGCAGTTTTATTATGAAAATGGTTTACTACCCGGTACAAGCAGTTTAGACCCTAATGGTATTAACTATAATGCGTCGTTAAGCCGTGACCCTTCTTTTTACCTAAATTTTGACCCACAAAATAAGTTAAACTTTTCTGCGCCGGATTTAATTCCAAGAGCTGATCATAAAAAGCGCTGTGAATTTGAGTGCGCCGATGTGCCAGAACGCTATATATTTGCGCCTTTTCAAGTACCTCACGATACTCAATTAGCTAGCTTTTCTCCGTGGATAAACTCTATGGACATGTTTTACGACGAGGTGATTAAAGCCGTCAAAAGCTTAAATGATCCAAGTTTAAAAGTGGTTTTTAAAGAGCATCCGTCGTGGCATAAACATTACGCTCATCTTTATGAAAAAGATCCGATTGCAATTTTTGCTAATGGAAATCAAACGAGTGATTTGATTAAGTGCGCAGAAGCCGTATTAACGATTAATTCAACGGTCGGCTTAGAAGCATTACTGCTAAATAAACGAGTTTTAACTCTTGGACAAGCCTGTTACAACATTGAGGGTTTGGTAAAGCATGCGAGCACTGCAGAGCAGCTTGCAGCAAATCTGAACGAAGTAATGCAGGGCTGGCAACCAAATACATTATTAAAGGATAAGTTTTTTAGCTTTATTGAACATGTATATTGTATTCCTGGCGTTTGGAAACACACTGAAGATAAACACATTAAAGCGATTGAAGCGCGTTTTACGGGTAATGATGAGTTTGCTAAATATCATGGTGATAAGGAATCGTAGTGAAAAACCTAATTAGCTGTCAGCAATTACACGATCAACTTAATAATCCTGCATTAGTGATATTTGATGCAGGTATGCTGCGCCCAGGTGTTTTGGGTACTTATTCGCCACAAGCAATGCTGCCCAACGCTAAACGTTTTGACATAAAAAATGAGTTGGCCGATAGATCTAACCCCTTACCAAGTACGGTATGCAGCGAGCAGCAATTTACTCATGTTATGCAAAATGCAGGCGTAAATAACGATTCGTTCATAGTTGTATACGAAGATGGCGGTTTATTTAGCGCAGCAAGGGCGTGGTGGATGTTTAAAGCTATGGGGCATCACAACGTAAAAGTACTCAGTGGTGGCCTTAAAAAGTGGTTAGAGAGTGGTTACGCCACACAGCAAGGTTATAGTAAATCGTTAGGTAAAGGTGATTTTACGGCAAGCTATAATCCTGAGTATTTTATCAATAGCCAACAAGTGGTTGACGCAATTGATGAGCCCAGCATTGTATTGGTAGATGCACGTGCTTATAAGCGTTTTACAGGCGAAGAAAGTGAACCCCGAAAAGGCATGCGTAGCGGGCATATCCCAAATAGTCGCTCGTTGCCTTTTATGGATTTACTTAATAAAGGTGAAGCCAAACCACTTGCCGAAATTAAAGCGATATTTAGTGACGTGGTTGATGATGCGCGGCAGTTACAGTTTAGCTGTGGCTCAGGTATTACAGCGTGTGCTTTAGCGTTATTTGCTACCGAATGTGGTTACAGTAATTTAAGCGTTTATGATGGCTCGTGGAGTGAGTGGGGTGCAAGTGATTCATTACCCATCGCCACAGGAGAAAAGTAGATGTGTTGTGGGTTTAGAGCTTGCTCACGTTAAAGCCGCAGCGCCTCTAAACCTCTTTGTGAATAACAGTATTTAAAAATATTACTCACAAGGAGAAGTGAAAGAGAAGAAAATG
Organism: Pseudoalteromonas sp. TB25; assembly: GCF_000497995.1. Classification (NCBI taxonomy): domain Bacteria; kingdom Pseudomonadati; phylum Pseudomonadota; class Gammaproteobacteria; order Alteromonadales; family Pseudoalteromonadaceae; genus Pseudoalteromonas; species Pseudoalteromonas sp. TB25. Next base: position 1,928 of record NZ_AUTI01000386.1, on the reverse strand, counting down.
AGAAGGTAAAAACCAGTGCTTGCTCGTATTTGAATACTCTTTTTATACAATCACTTACTCTAAAAGCGCAGCGCCTCTAAACCTTCTTGTGAATAACAGTACTTAAAAATATTATTCACAAGGAGAAGTGAAAGAGAAGAAAATGAGAAGGTAAAAACCAGTGCTTACTCGTATTTGAATACTATTTTTATACAATCACTTACTCTAAAAACGCAGCGCCTCTAAACCTCTTTGTGAATAACAGTATTTAAAAATATTACTCACAAGGAGAAGTGAAAGAGAAGAAAATGACGGAGTTTTTCAAGTTAGTTGTCGCATCAAATTAAATTTTATGCCGCCCGCATTGCTTCTTTTTTCTCTGGATTTAAATTTACTTCATTGATCATCGTCCAATTTCGAGACTTTCCTGACCAACGAATTGGGTTCTGTAATTTCGCCATTTCATTTATCTGATGACGTTTCGCTAGTATCGCTTTATCTAATCCTAAATGACGCTGGTTTGGCGTGACAAATTTAATACCGCTGTGCAAGTGCTCATCGTTGTACCAATCAACAAATCCGCTAACCCACTTTCTTGCGCTACCCATGCTTTCAAAGGCTTTCTCAGGGTATCCCGGGCGATACTTTAACGTCTTAAATAGCGATTCAGAATAAGGATTATCATTACTCACAGACGGTCGGCTAAATGAAGGAACAATACCTAACTCCTGCAATGTCGCTAATAACGTTGCCCCTTTCATTGGACTGCCATTATCCGAGTGCAACGTGACTTGCTCAGGCTTTACCTGCTCTCGCCTGCAAATATCTACCATTAAATCAGCCGCCAGTGTGCTTAGTTGTGTGTCATGAACCTGCCAACCAACTATTTTTCGACTATAAATATCCATCACTAAATATAAGTATAAAAACTGACCTTTAACAGCTGTTGGCAAATACGTGATATCCCATGTATAAATTTCGTTTACACGTATTGCCTTGAGCGCTTTTGGCTTTTTTATCTTTTTATTTGGTTTAACTTTTTCTCTGTGTGTTAATAATTTATGTGATTTCATAACGCGATAAAACGAGCTTTCTGATGCTATCCACACACCTTTATCCAATAGTTTAGGGACTATCTTACTGGGTGGTAAATGTCCATATTCTATTGAATTAACAGTCTTAATTATACGCTGTTGTTCTAATTCAGTTAGCCTGTTAGGTGGTCGCTTTATCGTACTTGTTCGCTTATCTGTCATATCATCAGCTTCAATCCAGCGTTGAATTGTTCTTGCCGTTAGACCAAGTAACTCACATGCTTTTTCTTGCCTTGCCCCTGATTCCTGCGCATCGGTAATGAGCTTTATCAATTCATGACGCTCAGTTGAGCTGGTTAATCGTCCTCGTTGAAACCCCAAAGCGCATCTGCTTTTTTTTTGAGTACAAGTAAGGCGGCTGTTTCTGCTAACGCTTTGTCTTTACGATTAAGCTCTTTTTGAAGCTGCTTAATTTCTTGTTTGAGCTGTTTACTGTCTGATTTTACGGGCGTCGTTGAAGGCCCTTGAGCAAAATCTTGCTTCCATTGTTTAATATGATGCGGGTAAAGCCCCTTAGCACGGCAATATTCATTAAGAGCTGCTTCATCTAAACTCGCACATTCAATAATGGCGTTAAGCCTTTCTTCTAAGCTCCAGTCATGAGGGCGTTTTTCTGTTGTCATGTGACTACCATTATTTTTAGTTTCAAGTTCATGGTTTTTAGCAAGCGCGATCCATCGTTGCAAGGTTGAATAACCGATGCCTAAATCAAGCGCAATATCTTCTAGGCGAACATCATCACATTGGGATAATGCTTTTTCAACAGCTTGAACTTTAAATTCTTGTGTAAATCGACGTCTCATTTTATCTGCCTCTATTAAAAGTTAGAGGCGACAACTATCCTGACACAGGGGG
>NZ_AUTI01000385.1:10040-11273 GCF_000497995.1 Pseudoalteromonas sp. TB25 | reverse complement strand
CCAGCGGCTCCAGCTGCAAAAGCAGACGAAACGCCTGCTGCAAGTGAGTCTAACGATAGCTCAGATGTGTTAACGCCGTCTGTACGTCGTTTAATCGCTGAAAAAGGGCTTGATGCGTCTAAAATTAAAGGCACAGGTAAAAACGGCCGTGTAACTAAAGAAGACGTTGATACGTTCTTAAAAGCACCAGCGCCAGCGGCTAAAAAAGCAGAAGCTTCTGCTCCTGCAGCACCGATGGGCGATCGTACTCAAAAACGTGTTCCTATGACTCGCCTGCGTAAAACGATTGCTACACGTCTTCTTGAAGCTAAAAATTCAACTGCAATGTTAACAACATTCAACGAAGTGAACATGGAACCAATCATGAGCCTTCGTAAGCAGTACCAAGAAGTATTTGAAAAGCGTCATGGCATTCGTTTAGGTTTCATGTCTTTCTACGTGAAAGCGGTAACTGAAGCACTTAAACGCTTCCCAGATGTCAATGCATCAATTGATGGTGACGATATTGTTTACCATAACTATTTTGATATCAGCATTGCAGTATCTACTCCACGTGGTCTAGTTACTCCAGTACTTAAAGATTGTGACAAACTATCTGTTGCTGAAATCGAAAAGGGTATTCGTGAATTAGCACTTAAAGGTCGTGATGGTAAGCTAACGCTTGCAGATATGACCGGTGGTAATTTCACTATTACTAATGGCGGCGTATTTGGTTCATTACTATCTACACCTATCATTAACTTGCCACAGTCTTCAATTTTGGGTATGCATAAAATCCAAGACCGTCCGATGGCTGTAAATGGTAAAGTAGAAATACTTCCTATGATGTATTTAGCTCTTTCTTATGACCACCGTATCATTGATGGTAAAGAATCTGTTGGTTTCTTAGTGACTATTAAAGAGTTACTTGAAGATCCAACTCGCTTATTGCTAGATGTTTAATCTAGTTGTATGAAATGTAAGCTGTGAATGAACATTCACAGCTTTTTTTTTGCGCCTTTGGTCTTACTGGGGTTTTCATGTTAAGCCTTGGGATCTATACTAGGTGCGCAATTTGGGATAGTTGTTTATTTGAAAAAATATTCAGCTCTTTTAGTATAAAAAATTGGATAAAGCATCATGAATTTGCATGAGTATCAGGCAAAACAACTTTTTGCCGAATATGGTTTACCAGTTTCTCAGGGTTTCGCTTGCGATACACCTGAAGAAGCTGCAGCAGCTGCTGAAAAAATC
>NZ_AUTI01000385.1:0-10033 GCF_000497995.1 Pseudoalteromonas sp. TB25 | reverse complement strand
GATATGTGGGTTGTTAAAACTCAGGTTCACGCAGGTGGACGTGGTAAAGCTGGCGGTGTAAAGCTAGTAAAAACTATCGACGAAGTAAAAGCGTTTGCAGCTAACTGGTTGGGTAAAAACCTAGTTACTTACCAAACAGACGAGAAAGGCCAGCCAGTAGCTAAAATTTTAGTTGAAAGCTGTACTGACATTGCTAACGAATTGTACCTAGGTGCAGTAGTTGACCGTGCATCTCGCAAAGTAGTTTTCATGGCGTCTACTGAAGGCGGCGTTGAAATTGAAACTGTTGCAGAAGAAACACCAGAGCTTATCCACAAAGCTGAAATTGATCCATTAGTGGGTCCTCAAGCTTACCAAGCACGTGAGCTAGGCTTCAAATTGGGTCTTAACCCAGTACAAATGAAGCAGTTTGTTAAGATCTTTATGGGTCTTGGTAACATGTTTACTGATTTTGATTTCGCACTACTTGAGATCAACCCGTTAGTAATTACAGACGAAGGTAACCTTCACTGTCTTGACGGAAAAATCGGTATTGATGGTAATGCACTTTACCGTCAGCCTAAAATCCGTGAGTTCCACGATCCATCTCAAGAAGATGCACGTGAAGCACACGCAGCAAGCTTCGAGCTTAACTACGTTGCGCTAGATGGCAATGTTGGTTGTATGGTTAACGGTGCAGGCCTAGCAATGGGTACTATGGACATCGTAAACCTACACGGCGGCAAACCGGCTAACTTCCTAGATGTTGGCGGCGGCGCGACTAAAGAACGTGTTTCTGAAGCATTCAAAATCATCCTTTCTGACGATAATGTTAAAGCTGTTTTAGTAAACATCTTTGGCGGTATCGTACGTTGTGACATGATTGCTGAAGGTATCATTGGCGCAGTTAAAGAAGTTGGCGTAAATGTACCTGTAGTTGTACGTTTAGAAGGTACTAATGCTGAATTAGGTCGTGAAGTTCTTAAGAACTCAGGTCTAGATATCATTGCTGCTGAATCACTAACAGACGCTGCTGAGAAAGTTGTTGCTGCTGCGGAGGGCAAATAATGTCTGTATTAATCAATAAAGATACAAAAGTTATCTGTCAAGGTTTCACTGGTGGCCAAGGTACTTTCCACTCAGAGCAAGCGCTTGAGTACGGCACACAAATGGTTGGTGGTGTAAGCCCAGGTAAAGGCGGTCAAACGCACCTTGGTCTTCCTGTATTCAACACAGTTCGTGATGCTGTTCAAGAAACTGGCGCAACTGCTTCAGTTATCTACGTACCAGCTCCTTTCTGTAAAGATGCAATCTTAGAAGCTATCGATGCTGGCATCGAGCTGATTGTTTGTATCACTGAAGGTATCCCTACGCTTGATATGGTTGACGTTAAAGTTAAACTAGATCAAACAGGTACTCGTATGATCGGTCCTAACTGTCCAGGTGTTATTACTCCTGGTGAGACTAAGATTGGTATCATGCCTGGTCACATCCACAAACCTGGTAAAGTAGGTATTGTTTCTCGCTCTGGTACTTTAACGTACGAAGCGGTTAAGCAAACTACTGATGCTGGTTTTGGTCAGTCTACGTGTGTTGGTATTGGTGGTGATCCAATCCCAGGTACTAATTTTATCGACGTTTTAGAAATGTTCGAAAAAGATCCACAAACTGAAGCAATCGTAATGATTGGTGAAATTGGTGGTACTGCAGAAGAAGAAGCTGCAGAGTACATCAAAGCTAACGTAACTAAACCTGTAGTATCTTACATTGCTGGTGTTACTGCACCAGAAGGTAAGCGTATGGGTCACGCTGGCGCAATCATCGCAGGCGGTAAAGGTACTGCTGATGAGAAATTTGCTGCATTAGAAGCTGCGGGCGTAAAAACTGTACGTTCACTTGCTGAAATCGGTAAAGCACTTAAAGAGAAAACAGGCTGGTAATTGCTTGTTTCCTCTGAAAAGGCCCGCTTATGCGGGCCTTTTTGTTATTAAGGTAAATTTAGAACGGATAACTAATATGCTGAAAAAAGCGTACAGACAAATCCTGTCGTTGTTTATTTATAGCCAGCTCGTTACATAATGCATGAATTGTTTTCTCTACTTGGTTCATAAAGCGGCCATAACCAATTTCATGTTTATCCTGCTGCGTTGCGACAATAACAAAATGTAGTGTTTCTACTAATTTTGTTGCTTCATAAAAATACTTAATTTGATTTTCATTTGATTCAACATCAAAGCTCAACTTTTGTAACTCTGCATTACCTTCATTTTTATCTATTTTACTGTTTCGGACAATGGGTATTGCGCCATTAGCTACCATTGCACCGTGTGTTAATTTGTTTTGTTCACATGCGCGTTTAAAACTATCTGCAAAGTAATCATAAAACTTTTCCACATCGTTATTGTTCACCATTGTTTGAAACTGTGTTTTGATGGCCCGAGAAACCGCAATGGTAAATGTTGCGTAAGTCATTTCAGCATAGTCACTAGGAATATTACATTGCCTTGATTGATAGCGAGGGTAGAGGCTTCTGAGTTTATATCCATAACTCTCTTTATTTCCCTTATCTTTAGCAAATAAATCGTAAGTTAGATGCTGGTGATCGCGAAGTTTAAATTGGGGCTGATTTATAAATAACTGTTCTTGTAAAAGGGTCAATACTTTTTGTACTCTATTGTGAAACAAAGCTGAGTTTGCACGTAAGTCTTCACCCGTGGCTAAAAACAAGAAACGTATTTTCTTACTTTTTATATCTGATGAGTAATAAATTTTATGTGCTTCGTGATAACGAGGATTATAAAAAAACAACATCTGCTTGTCGGTTTCTAGTTGATATGACTCATCATGAAAGCGTACAACCGGTAGTTTATCGTTTGCTAATAAATGTACATTATGCAGTTCATACTCATCACAACATGCAAATAATTGACGTGCAATACGCTCGTAGCAACAGTTTATAGTGCTAAAGCTATTATAAAATGCTTCATTAGGTATTATTTCAGCCAATAAATAGTGGTTAGCGCGTGCATTAGTTGGAATATATACACGGTGTTGATTAAGTGTCGCCATCTTAGAATCCTTATAAAGTAGGTTATTTAGCTACTATAATTGGCTTTGATGACCTAAATGTTGCGTTAAAACAAATTTTATTCATAAACAATTGAACAAGTGGATTAAAGTTAATCAATATCTAAAATAAACCTTAATCTATTGCTGTATGTTAGTGTATGTTTTTGTAATAATGCATTAGTTTTGTTATTACGTAATATTTAGAGGATCACACTCCTATGGCGGAAATTGAGAATCGCCCAAGTAACTTTATTAGAACCCGAATTGATGAAGACTTAGCAAGTGGCAAACATGCGACAACGCATACACGTTTTCCACCTGAACCAAATGGTTTTTTACATATTGGCCATGCCAAATCAATTTGTTTGAATTTTGGTATCGCAAAAGACTACAACGGTTTATGTAACCTACGTTTTGACGATACAAACCCTGAAAAAGAAGACATTAACTACGTTAACTCTATTAAAGAGGATGTACAGTGGTTAGGCTTTAATTGGGATGGCGACATAAAGTATTCTTCTAACTATTTTGATACTTTATATGGTTACGCAGTAGAGCTTATTGAAAAAGGCTTAGCGTACGTTTGTTTTTTAACTGCAGACGAAGCACGACAGTACCGTGGTACATTAAAAGAGCCAGGTAAAAACAGTCCTTATAGAGATACTTCAGTTGAAGAAAACCTAGCGTTATTTGAGAAAATGCGCGCTGGCGAATTCAAAGAAGGTGAATGTGTACTGCGTGCTAAAATAGATATGGCAAGCTCATTTATGGTGCTTCGCGATCCAATTATTTACCGTGTACGTTTTGCTCATCATCATCAAACAGCTGACAAGTGGTGCATTTACCCAATGTATGACTTCACTCATTGTATTTCTGATGCGCTTGAAGGTATTACACATTCATTATGTACATTAGAGTTTCAAGATAACCGTCGTTTATACGACTGGGTACTTGATAACATTAGTTTAGAGTGTCACCCACAGCAAATTGAGTTTTCGCGCTTAAATCTTGAATACACTATTATGTCAAAGCGTAAGCTAAATGATCTAGTAGTAAATAACTATGTAGAAGGGTGGGATGACCCTCGTATGCCTACTATTGCAGGTTTACGTCGTCGTGGTTATACACCAGGTTCAATCCGTGAATTTTGTTTGCGTATTGGTGTAACAAAACAAGAGAATATGGTTGAAATGGGCATGCTTGAAGCCTGTATCCGTGAAGACTTAAACGAAAATGCACCACGTGCAATGGCTGTACTCGATCCTGTTAAAATCGTTATTGAAAACTACGATGCAGATAAAGTTGAAACTTTATCAGTGGCTAATCACCCAAATAAAGAAGAAATGGGGCGTCGTGATGTTCCATTTACTCGTGAAATCTATATTGAACGAGAAGACTTTAAAGAAGAAGCGAATAACAAATTCAAACGTTTAGTACTTGATAAAGAAGTACGCTTACGTGGTGCTTATGTTATTAAAGCGCAGCGTGTTGAAAAAGACGAAAATGGCGAAATCACAACTATCTTCTGTACTTACGACAGCGAAACACTTGGTAAAAACCCAAGTGATGGTCGTAAAGTAAAAGGTGTTATTCATTGGGTTTCAGCACCAGAGTCTATTAGTGCAGAAGTTCGTTTATACGACCGCTTGTTTAGCGTACCAAATCCAGCAGCTGCAGAGGAATTTGAAACTACGCTAAACCCGGAGTCACTGGTTGTTTTACCTAATGCTAAATTAGAACCATCGCTTGCTAATTCACAAGCAGAGCAGGGCTTTCAGTTTGAGCGTACAGGTTATTTTTCTCGTGATTCTAAATCAGAGAACGTTGTATTTAATCAAACAGTGGGTCTTCGCGATTCATGGTCTAAAACTCAATAAGTAATACCAATTCGCTTGATTAAGTGATCTATTTTGAGGCTGGAAAAACGTGTTGATAGCTAGGCAAAAAATTCGCTATTTAGTTGTTCTAAATGAGCATTTTTTAACGCAGGTAGCGACACGTTTAGCCCCGCAAAATGATTAAATATTATTGCGGATTGGTATAATACTTAAAATATACCCAGGATTTACTGGGTATATTTATTACTATTGTCTTTTAGGCACAAAAAAAACCTGCACTTAGCAGGTTTTTTTATTGCTTTTAAAAGCGATATTAGCTGTTAGCGTCGCTAAATTCTTTACACGCTGCTTTATCATTACACTCACCGTATAAATACAAAGAATGGTTTGTAAGAGTAATACCATTTTCTTCAGCAATTTCTAGTTGACGACGCTCAATCATGTCATCTTCAAACTCTACCACTTTGCCACATTTCAAACATACTAAATGATCGTGGTGAGTGCTTCCAGAAAGTTCAAATACTGATTTTCCGCCTTCAAAGTGATGACGGCTTACGATACCCGCATCATCAAATTGGTTAAGTACGCGGTATACAGTTGCAAGACCAATTTCTTCACCTAGATCCAAAAGAATTTTGTAAACATCTTCAGCACTGATGTGTTGGTTATCTGGAGATTGTAAAATCTCTAATATTTTAATACGCGGTAAAGTTACTTTTAAACCGGCTTTTTTAAGTTCCAAGTTATGATCAGTCATTAAATCTGTCTCAATTTTATTTGGTTATACTAGACATCTTGCAAAGATGTACACGACACATTAGCAACAAACAGGATAACGTGCCTAAGCGTTAAGTGCAAAGAACAATTGATATATATTGCCACTAAAGCTTAAAACGCTAACTGTTTGATAATTATTTAAACAGCTAGCGATATATGCAGTAAATTAGTCTGCTAATTCACTTAAACACATTTCTTCATATACTTGAGCAGACCATGCTTTAACACGTTGTTCTGTAAGCTCTGGTTGACGGTCTTCGTCGATACCCAAACCTACAAAGTGCTTATCATCAGCCATTCCTTTAGAGGCTTCAAAGTCATAGCTTTCACTTGGCCAATGGCCCACAACAATAGCGCCACGTTCAGTAACAATATCGTTGATCATGCCCATTGCATCTAAAAAGTACTCAGCGTAATCTTCTTGGTCACCACAACCAAAAATAGCAACAAGTTTTCCTTCAAAGTCTACTTCCTCAAGTTCTGGAAAAAAGTCATCCCAGTCACATTGAGCTTCACCGTAGTACCAAGTAGGGATACCGAATAAGATTAAATCAAATTCAGCAATCTCTTCTTTAGAGCTTTTTGCAATATCATGAACAGCCACTAGCTTTTTACCCAATTCTTTTTGGATCATTTTTGCTACGTGTTCTGTGTTACCTGTGTCACTTCCGAAAAAAATGCCTACACTTGCCATGGATTTAAAACCTTTTATGTATCAATAGCCAATCTTTCTTGTAAAATCGTTTCAATCAGCGCACTGCGGCTAATATTTTGTGCATCTGCCATATCACTCAATGCTTGATATAACTGCGATGAAACTTTAAATTCAACACGCTTTAAACCACGTGCTTTATCTCTTTTTATTTGATTACGTTTATTTACCTTTAACTGCATATCCCGAGAAAGGGGATTGGTCTTAGGTCTGCCTGGGCGTTTTTCGTATTCAAATAAATCGAGTGTAGTTCTATCTGTTTCTGACTTCGCCATGCTTAACCTACACCTGCGCCTTGCCAAAATACTTGAATAAGCCCTTTAGCAATAAAGCCTGAACAACCTAAAAAGAGCACGCCCCAAACAATGTATTGTCCGAACTTTGGCACATTGCCACTTTTTAGTACGTCTTTAATTGCCATGCCGATGAATATGAAAATACCGGCTAAGCCAAAATACAACCCTAGGGTATCAAATTCGTTAATTAACTGACTGACCATCAACGTATAACCTTTAAATTAAACGGCGCGTACTATAGCATATAAATATTCATATATTTAGTGCGCTGAATTAAAAACACGCGATTAAAATTGCTTTAAACCGCAGTTAAAAAGTCATTTATCGCTTTATTAACAGCAAGAGGCTTTTGAGCATGAAGCCAATGACCTGCGCCATGAATAATTTTAGCCTTGGTGTTTTTAAAGCGTGCTGTAATTGCAGTACGATGCTCGGGCAATATATAGTCAGAATCATTACCTTTGATGAAAAGAGTATCGCATAAACAAGAATTGTTTTCATTAACATTGGACGTAATTGTCGAATATTTTTCGTCAAGCACATTTAGGTTAAATCGCCATGCAAAATGACCTTCTTCATTTTTAGCGAGGCTTTTAAGTAAAAACTGTCGAACCCCCAGCTCTTCAATATAAGGCTGCATAATTGCATCAGCTTGCTTTCTATCGTCTATTGACTGCGTTGAAACTGCTTTTAATGCTTGTAATATTTTTGTGTGGCGAGCAGGGTAACTAACAGGTGCGATATCAAGTACAACCAATTTATTTACCAGTTCAGGGTGTGTTAGTGCTAATTCCATTGCGACTTTCCCACCCATAGAGTGACCAACTAAATGAGCTTTATCTATGTTTAAATGTGCTAATAACTCGACAATATCTTGAGCCATTGCAGGGTAGTTCATTTCATCACTATGAGGAGAAAGCCCGTGGTTGCGTAAATCAACGTTAATAACATTAAAGTGTTCACTTAATGGTTTTGCGATTACATTTAGGTTTTCTAATGATCCAAAAAGTCCGTGGATCAAAATAACATTAGGGCCTTGCCCTTGTTGCTTGTAATTTAACTGCATACACGCCTCCTGAAAATTTCGCCATAGTTTGCCGAGCATTGCTCTAAAAAGCAAAAAATACAGCGACTATTTATTAAATTGGGCTTTTGTTTGTTAAATCAACAACAATCTAGTAAATATTAATATGTTTACGGGAGTGCTTGTTGTAACTCGCATTTCTGATTGGTTTGGGTATAATCACACGGGAGAAAAAAATGTGACCCGTAATGACAGGAAGAACATGAAACAAATCGACATAGACGACGAGTTATATCAGTATATTGCAAGCAATACGCAAAGTATTGGTGAAAGTGCATCCACTATTTTACGTCGTTTATTAAATCTGAGCGGCGAAAAAATTCAAACCGCAAACGTAGAACTAACTCAAAATAATCAAACTGCGACTACGTCTACCGCCACATTAAAAAGCTCAGAGCTACCTGCTGCTGAGACTGCAAAAAAACAAACGCCTGTAGCTCACGCACCCGTGAAGCAAAAAAGCGATAATGTTTTTAATGTATTAAATAAAGAAGAGCTGGCAATGCAGAAGGGTGTTGTTGGGCGCTTTTTGTTTATTTTAAGTGCATTTTACCGCACACATAAATCTGATTTTTCGGCTGTACTAGATATTAAAGGGCGTGACCGTGTTTACTTTGCTACTAGTAAAGAAGCCTTAGTAAATAGCGGTAGTAGTATGAACCCTAAAAACATAACTGATAGTGAATATTGGGTTATGACAAATTCTAATACAACGCGTAAAAAAATGATGCTTCATGAAGTTGCTCTTTGCCTTGGATATAGTGCAGAGCAAGCTGAAAAAATTCGCGATTACCTGTAAGGAAATATAATGGCTATTCACTCAGGCGCAGGCAAAACTGCTCCACAATCAGCACTGGTTAACGTACCTAAATTAGTATCTGCGTATTACTTAAACGAACCTGATCTTGAACAAAATCCAGAGCATTGTGTTGCTTTTGGTACATCAGGCCACCGTGGTTGTTCTTACGATGTTAAATTTAACGAGTCACACATTTTAGCGATTACTCAGGCTATTTGTGATTATAGAAAACAAAATGATATTTTTGGTCCGTTATTTTTAGGTAAAGACACACACGCACTGAGTGAGGCTGCATTTAATTCAGCTATTGAAGTTTTAGTTGCTAACGAAGTGCAAGTGATAACGCAAGAAAACGGTGACTTTACACCAACGCCAGTTATCAGCCACGCCATAGTTAGCCATAACAAGCTGCACCCAAATGAGCTTGCAGACGGGATTGTTGTTACGCCTTCACATAACCCTCCTGAAGATGGTGGCTTTAAATACAATCCACCTAATGGCGGACCTGCTGATACCGACGTCACTAAGTGGATTGAAGACAGAGCAAATCAACTTTTATTAGAAGACTTGGTTGAAGTTGAGTTATTCCCATTCGCTAAAGCTTCACGTTCAGGCTTTATTCGCTACGAAGATTTAATGACTCCTTATATTGATGATTTAGCAAATATCGTTAATTTAAAAGCCGTTAGCGATGTAGGTATCAAAATTGGTATCGATCCACTAGGTGGTTCAGGTATTAATTTTTGGCCTGTTATTGCTAAAAAATATAATTTAGATTTAACCGTCGTTAATGATGTTGTTGACCCACGTTTTGCTTTTATGCCACTTGATAAAGATGGCAAAATTCGTATGGATTGTTCATCACCTTATTCAATGGCGAACCTTATTGCATTAAAAGATGATTTTGATGTGTCTATTGGTAACGACCCTGACTACGATCGTCACGGTATTGTAACGCCAGATGGTTTAATGAATCCAAACCACTTTTTAGCAGTGGCAATTGATTACTTACTTAAACACCGTGATTGGAATGAAACAGTAGAGATTGGTAAAACACTGGTTTCTAGCTCTATGATCGATAAAGTAGCAGCGCGCAATAATCGTAAAGTAAAAGAAGTACCCGTAGGCTTTAAATGGTTTGTTGAAGGCTTAAGCAAAGGCAAGCTTGCTTTTGGTGGCGAAGAAAGCGCAGGTGCTGCATTCTTACGTTTTGATGGCTCTGTATGGTGTACAGATAAAGATGGCTTCATTATGGGTCTATTAGCCGCAGAGATTTTGGCTGTGACAGGTAAAACGCCATCAGTGCTTTATAAAGAATTAGAACAAGAGTTTGGTTCTCCAATTTATAAACGCCTAGATGCACCAGCCACAAGCGGTCAAAAAGCACGTTTAAAAGCATTGAGTGCTTCTGATGTTAAAGCAGATACACTTGCTGGCGAGCCTATTTTGCAAAAATTGACTCATGCACCAGGTAATGAT
>NZ_AUTI01000384.1:0-32731 GCF_000497995.1 Pseudoalteromonas sp. TB25 | reverse complement strand
CCGCCGTTTTCTACATTTAATAAAAAGCTTTCTAATTCGGCTAGACTAGAAATTACATCATTTTCTTTATTCATTTTAACACTCTTTTAGTAAGGCTTTTAAATCATTATGGTGGCTATTTTATATAGAAGAGCCAAAAACTTAAACCCTTGGCTCAGGTTAGTCACTAAATCGACTTTATAGCTAACTCTAAATTGCTTAGCGCACAACCAAACTCTTTTGCATTGATGCGATGATACTGCGTGTCACTCGTTGCTGTAAGGCTAATTATAAACTCGTCTTGTTGGGCTACCGCACTTTGCTCTTGGCTTAAACACATAGCTTGAGTAAGTGAACGCAGTTTTGAATTTGTTAAAATTGAGCCAAAACGCTGCACTGGCAGTGGAGGTATTTTTATAGCGGGTAACGCTTCATCTATTGTGCGTGCGCTTAAGGTAAACGTGTTATTGGTAATTTCAATTACACTGCTTGTAGGCCAGTACGAATAGCTATAGCTCTTACTCTCAGGTTGGGCTTTACCTTGGTTAGCCAAATGCACTACACCACTTTTGCCTATTACGGTTATTAAACTACCTTCTGGCGATTTAATAACAACTAAGGCTGTATTTTCATCAATACCAAATCCATGTTGAATCTCTGTTTTAGTATTTTTCACTTCGTTTTTATTTAGCGTTGCTGCAAGCCTAAATGTACGGTTTTGTTCGCTAAATTGAATATCTAGTACACCAAAGTTAAAACTGCCCAGCCCACCAGCATTAGTGTTATTTTCACTTTTACGAAGTGCCTCAAGGCTTGTCGTATTTGCAAGCATGCCCGTCACTTTACTTTGGATTGCAGCACCGGCTCCTTCACCTACAATTACTGGGCGAGTTTGCAATGCTTGCGTCCACGGGTATGGGTTATTGTTTTGATCAAATAATACCTTATGTGTTAAAGCCGCATCACCATCATTAAACATCACACCGGTACTATTTTTAATAAGTGATACAAGTGCATTAGTGCCATTTTTACATAAAGCGTATTCGGCCTTTGTGCGATCGGGATAAATCACTTCACGGTTATACACATTCATTAATGTATTTCTAAGCGCTGGTAATTCATCGCACGAGTTACTCGTAATCGCTTTAGCAAGCGCTGGCGTTAGTGCTAACCATTGAGTGTTTATATTTGATTGTGCCAAAAGACTTTGCGCTACATCTGCCGACTCATAAGGGTCGCGGCTCNGAAGCCGTAATAGCAAGCATGGTTGGTTTTGGGTTATTAACTTTTAAACTGCCCGACACAAATTGTAAAATATTATTAGTCGCAACCTCATTATTAAAATCGGTATTTACTTGCTCTTTTAAACGCTCACCGTTTTTATTAAGTAGCGGTACTTCTAGCATATCAAATACAAAGTTGTACTCTTGCTGAGTTAGACTTTCTAATTGCTGATTATTTATATCGCGCCACTGCCAGAGTAAATCTGTTTTTGATACGCTATTTGACGATTTACTTTGTATGGTTTTAAGTGTTTTTAATACAGCCGTTTTTGCCTCAACATTATTATTAGGCCAATGCTGCGCGATGTTTTTTATTTGAGAGCTGCTAAGTGTATATAAATTATGTGACTTACCATCAATAACAGCCTCTTTTTGGCAATTATTAAGCTTGGCGCTAGTACAGGTAGTAAGCTCTGACCCCACTAAAATTAAAGTTTGGCTTTGCTCTTGAGCCACTGCATTTATTGAAAAACCGGCACCGAACAATGCCACTACCATACCCAGTAACTTCGGCTGTTGATCACGTAAAAATGCACATACCATAATGTAAACTCTAATATAAATAATAAAACTAATGTGCTGTAGTTTAACAGCTAGCCACTAGCGCCTAAATATATTTTTATAAATGTTAAATAATTCAAGTCTCTGAAAAACGTTCGGGTTAAGCACTGCATTTAAATACATTGTTTAGTTTGCCCTTCTGTCTTTGTAAATATTATCTAAACAAATTTAAACGGAGCATTTATTGACCAATTTCATTGTTTAAATTACGGTGGTGAATTATTTTATGTAACTGGGGTGAAATATGGACTTTTCTAATGAAGAGATAAATTTTTTTGCTGAGTTATTTAAGCCCAATACAAAGTCACATGCTCACAACAGTCACGTTTTAACGTTACAAAGTTCAGTACCAGCCAATATTGCTCACTTACTTAGTAGCGCTAATTTAACCCTGCTCGCAGAGGTTGCACACTATCAGTTATGGTTTCCGTTGGACTTGAAAATTGATAGCGCCGGTATAATCAAACCGATTTTAACCGCCCCCGAAGTAATAGACACACAAGGCACACTGCGCAGTTGGCGCTGGAGTGAGCTAAATATTAAAAGCCAAGGGTTTAAAATTGAATCAATATCAAACACGGGGATGTTTTTAAAACCCCTCAGAAAAGGTAACCATTTAAATAAATCACAGCACATGGAATTTATTTTACCTAACAAACAAAGTATTTCGATGGAAATAGAACCCGTAAGGCAAAGCACGCAAGGTATAGCCGCTAAAATAACGCAAATTCATAGCGGTCAAGAGCAACTAAGAGCTTACCTATTTGAAGAACATAAGCGTCAACATGCTAAATTATACGAGAATGGCCAATTAGTTGAGCAGCTAATTTAATAGGTGTTTACCCCGCTATACTTGCATTTAGTTGGCTTTATTTAACCCCCTCTCAATGTTAATCTGTACCCTTATTAATAAATCATAAGGATATGACAATGCCAGGTGCTTTTGCGCACATCACTGCTGTTAATATTGCAACGCAAACCAAGTCACTCGCTAAAATGGATATGCCTAAAAAAGCAAAGCTTATTTTAAGCCAACGCCAAGCATACCTTGAACTAGGCTGTGTAGCCCCCGATTATCCTTACTTAGCTATAGCGCAGCCTAGCCAAAATGCGTGGGCCGACCTAATGCACTATGAGCACACAGGCGATTTACTTAAAGCAATGATTGAATACTGTAAAACACTTGAAGGTGAAGCATTTGAAAAGTGTTTTGCCTGGTTATGCGGTTATATGGCCCATGTTGCTGCAGATATAACAGTGCATCCGGTTGTTGAATTAAAAGTAGGCCCTTACGCGCAAAACCAAACGGCGCACCGTACCTGCGAAATGAATCAAGACGCGTTTATTTGGCAACGTTTAAACTTAGGTGAGTTAGGTTATGCTGACCGCGTGCAACAAAATATTGGATCTTGTACTAACAAAGACGATAATTTTGATACCGATATTGCAAAAATTTGGCGACATGCTTTATTAACGGTTCACCCAAGCTACGCAGCACAACATGCTCCTAACTTTAATTCATGGCATAACGGTTTTCAGCTTGTAGTAAATAATGTTGAAGAAAGCTATCGATTATTTGCCTGTGCACGCCATGTTGCTGCTGATTTAGGCTTGTTTTATCCTCGCCCAAACGAAGTAGACCCCACTTTTATTGAACATCTAAAAACGCCGCACGAGCCTATGCATTACAACGATATTTTTGACTTTGCCGTTAGTAACATTCAGCACTACATAACCATTATTGCCAATGCCGTATTTTTAGATACTGATTACAGTGCAATTAAAAATTGGAACCTAGATACAGGCTACGATGAACACAACACGATGACGGTATGGAGCAAATAAAATGAAACACTTACTTTATATAAGCCTCATAGTATTACTTAGCGGTTGCTACACTCCTAAAAAAAACAATCCAGAAGTGATGGCCGACTTAGCCTCACAATTAAAAGATATTGCTACAGCCGTTGATGGCACACTAAAATTTAGTGAAACATCCTATTCAACAACTGATGAGTTATTAAAAGCCGCTGTTAATAACGATTTAAGCAAACTTGCACCTTTTGGGGAATACACGCTTATTGTAAACGTACAAGATGATAACGCAGTGCTACTTTTATGTGATGCCAATACGGCTTTAATTGAAGATGCAGGCTGTACTGCTCAATCAGATATACAGCATTGGGGAGCAGGAGTTATTCATCAGTGCGAAATAACTATAAACGCCCAACAGCTCTGTAACTAGGTAATAAAATACCTGCTATACATTTAAAGTTGAGCCGTCATCTCTTTGGGGTTAAACACTAAGCCATGGCGGCTAACATGCTCTGCAAAATTTTCGGCTGACATTGGTTTCGCAAAGTAAAAGCCCTGAAATTCTTTACACCCCATTTGCGCCATTATTGCTACTTGCTCTTGGGTTTCTACTCCTTCGGCTACACACTTAATATCAAGCTCTTCACACATAACGTGCACCGCTTTAACTAAACTTTTTTGACGCGTAGAGCTTGTTACTTGGCTGATTAATGAGCGATCTAACTTGAGCTTGTTAATAGGGTAATCGGCAAGGCGTGCAATATTAGAATACCCCACTCCAAAATCATCAACCGAAATAGTAAAACCCCACGATTGCAGTGTTTGCATAAGCTTTAGTGAATGCGCTTGGTTTGCCTCAAGAGAGGTTTCAGTCAGTTCTAACTCTATTTGAGGTGGCTTTACGTTGAAGTCGGCAAGGTATTTAACCAGTTTTGACATAAAATCGGTTTGGCTAAAATCAATTAGAGATATATTTATTGCCACCGGCACACTCGGTAAACCCGCCTTAGTCCAATTGGAAATTTGAGCGCAGACTTTTTGAATAATCAGATCGGTTAACCTACTGACCATTCTGTATTCTTCGGCAATAGGAATAAATACCACTGGCGACACATTACCTAGTATAGGACTGTTCCAACGCGCTAAAGCTTCAAGCCCTATACATTTACCCGTTGCATCTACTTTAGGTTGATAGTGTACCGACAAATCGCCCTGCTGAAGCGCTTCATCTAATAACATCGAAATTTCGTATTTTTCGATAAAAGCTTGTGATTGTTTTTCGTTATAACCACTTAGAGGCATATTACAGTTTGCAACTTTAAGTGCTTCGCACGCATTGCTAAGTACTGTTGTGCTGTTTTTTCCGTGATCAGGATACTTTGCAAAACCAAATAAAAATGATTGCTGACACTTAGTGCCAAACACATTATAAGTTTTATCTAATGTATTTTTTATTTGCATTAATAGCTTATCTTCAAGCTCGTTTTGCGAGTTTGCGCCAATTATAAAAGCAAGCTTTCCTACTCCTATATGGGCACACAACAACGGCCCATCTGCCATCGCCTTTAAACGCTTGTACGCGTTAATAAGTAATGCTTGAGAGTCGGCTTTAGTGAGCTTTAAATTTAAGTAGTCACTATTTGCACTTTGGGTAACAACGATAAAAAAACCTTTTTGGTATTTGCTTGTTAATCTGTCGCATTGCAGCTCAAACCATTCTCTATTAGGTAGTTTTGTTTGCGAGTCTCTAAAGCGTAAACGTTTATTTTCTTGTTCCATCATCGATAAATTTTGTTTAATGAGCTGTTCTTGCGTGCAATCGTAAAAGTCGTATACACGGTAGTTAGTACTCATTGTTATTTGTTGGTAGCAGGCTTTAAAATAGCTTTTTTTGTACTTCACAATTTTATTTTGAGCATTAGGGGCGTCAAAAACTAAAGTAGGAAATAAATGAGAAAGGTTAACGCATTCTTCTTTTAATTCTTTTTTTATACCAAACATATCAATAGCGTGTTGATTAAAATCAGTAATGACAAGATTTTCGTCAACAATAATTTTGGCTTTATTTGATTCGGTGAACAGGCTTCGATAAAGCTCATTTTTATCTTTAAGGTGTGTATTAGCGCTTATCATTGTTTTGTTTAAACGCTTAGCAGCCACAATTGTGCGTGCCACAGCAAGGGGAATACAAATGTTAAAAAATAAGAATATTAGCCCTGTAATGTATAAGCTGGCATCGGGAAGTTGTTGAGCTATGCCGGTTAAACCCGATACATCAACGTTATTGATGATCATATAAAACGGTACAATATTTAATACGCCATAAGCAAGGGCTGTTCTATAACCAAGTAGCATAAGTGCGATTATTGGGCAGGAATACATATACATAGAGCCCACTTTAGCAAGCTCTAGGTCTGTTAAAAATAAGTTCATTGACACGCTAGCAGCTACAATGGCTATTAAAAGTACATGAGCGCTGAAGTGATAAAAACGCTTACTTGCTATAAGCAAACCGCATACAGTCGCAAAAAAACTGCTTGTTAATACAACAATATAAATTAAGTTAAACTCAATAGCGCTTGCGTACGTGTGGCACACCACAGCAAAACATAACACCATTACTAATGATAGAATAATGCGCAGTGCACTTACTCGCCAATTAGCAACCTGATCAGGGGCTGTATAGTGATCGTTTAATAAAAAGAACCTATTGAAAAAATGCATAATAAACAACAGTTAAAGCTCATTCTTCTATTAGACATTGATAACTTGTTAAAATCAATCAAATGAATATAATTTCTATTTACATTGTTCTATAAAATAGACAGGTGTAAACCTGCTCGTTAGCCATTAAACATTCATTTTTCGAGTGTTTTTACAGTTATCCTCTTTAAGCGCGAAACCACTGCACCCTAAAAATTCACCGTGCTTAGATTTACGTTTACGCATTTCGCGACCACACTTTTCACAAATTGGATGCTGCGTTTTACACTCTGTATTCTCACATTGTGAATACGTGCTTTTATCAACTGATGGGCTACTACAGCTTTTACACACTCGTAGTTTAGTTTCGCAAATCTGCGTATTAGTACAGCTATAATAATCACCATACTGACCCGTTTTTGGCACAATTAATCCGTCGCTGCACGTATTACACTCTCTTTGCTTTAGTTGCGACTTGTTAAACAACGTGGAGCCGATTTGAATAGGATAATCGTCATTTACTAGTTCTTTTACAAACGCTGAGCATGCATAAGGGTCTGCAATTAAATACGCTTTATGTTTTGCGCGCGTAATACCTACATAAAGCAAACGCCTTTCTTCTGAGTGAGTGAATTCATCTTGCACTGGTAATAACGACTCCACCAGGACGTTATTTTGATTATCGCTAGGAAACCCTAATTTACCTTGTTCAAAACCAATAATAATACAGTAATCGGCTTCAAGCCCCTTAGCGCTATGCAATGTCCAAAAATAAAGAGGGTTTGTATGCTTTTTATCTTTTAAATGCTGCTGCACGCTATTTAACATGTATCGGTATCGACTAAGTATGGCAATGCTCGCTGATGCATCGTTTTTTTGAATAGTGCTTATGCTCTGCTGTACTTTTATTTCTATCGATTTAGTGCCTTGGTATAAATCGTCTAACAAAATAACTTGTGGTGTGGTTACTTGCGTATGTGTGCTGATCTGCTTTTTATATTGCTCAGGGTTTTGCATTACAAAGCGCCCCGCTACATCACTAATACTATTGTTATATCTAAATGTTTTTTGCAACATAGTAAGTG
The DNA here is from genome assembly GCF_000497995.1 of Pseudoalteromonas sp. TB25. NCBI lineage: Bacteria > Pseudomonadati > Pseudomonadota > Gammaproteobacteria > Alteromonadales > Pseudoalteromonadaceae > Pseudoalteromonas > Pseudoalteromonas sp. TB25. Next base: position 25,305 of record NZ_AUTI01000384.1, on the reverse strand, counting down.
AGTGGCTGCCCACTAATTCATTAAAGCGTGTAGTAAGCGCTAAATTACCACCCGAGAACCGATAAATTGCTTGCCAGTCATCACCTACCGCAGTAAAGCGTATTCCTTTGCCATATTTTAATATGGCATTTAAAAAAACCATACGCGCACTTGATATATCTTGAAACTCATCAACTAAAATGTGGCTCCATGGAATATTAAAATCTCCGCTTACTATCGCCTTTGTTGCTTGAATAATCATGTCGTCAAAATCAATGGCATTTTGCGTGCTTAGTTCATTTATATAAGCGTCATGAATTTGCACTAACAAGTTTGCATATTGTTGATAGTTTTTAATACCACTTTGCTTGATGCGCTGCGCTATTTGCTTATTACTTAGTTGCTCCACTCGAATAGCTTGTAAGCATTTTATGTACTTATCAATGCCTTGCTGTAACTGTCCTGAGTTATTTAAAGTATGAAATATTTCGTCGTTACTTAAAGGTGTTAATTCAACATTATGCTGCTTTAATTGTTTAGCGAGAGTTTGCTCTAGCTTTCCTTCTACCCAGTTGTAATGAAAGGTTTCGAGTAAAGTGGTGCCATTTTGTTTATGTAACTTACGCTCAAATGCAATTTGCTCGTTATAGTGTTTTTTATCTATATCGGCACGAGTATTCCCTTGCCTATCAATGCCAAAGTGCTCTAAGTAAATATCGTATTGAGGTATATAAAAGTCTGGTTGGTATTGCCCACTTAGCTCTGCGCCTTGATTAAAGTGATAATTCACCTCATAACTGTGCGCCACGCAATTCAAATGTAGCCAGTTTGAAATAAGCACTTCCTGATAACTTTTTACTTTATGACCCGCAAGGCTACGGTATTCGTTATCGCGTACGTACCGCTCGTACTGTGCATTATCTTTAAAGCTAAATATATCAATCGGCTCATGGAGTAAATCTACAAATGCTTTTAAAAACTGTGGCTCGGTTTGTATTTTTTTACTTACCCACCCAGTTAACCAACTATTTAATTGAACTGGGTCGGTTGCAAATTTTGACAATTCGATTGGCTTTTTAGCACTTTGTAATAATTTAAGCCCAAGCGCATGAAACGTTAAAATAGTGGGTGCTTTGGTAGGCAATTTTGCATACGTGGCGCGTTTAATAAAGCGCTCTTTAAGCTCATTTGCTGCTGTTTTATTATAGGCCAGCACCAAAATTTGCTCAGGCTTGGCAATATCACACGCTATTAGATCTAACGATTTTGCGACCATCACAGATGTTTTACCTGTGCCTGCTGCCGCTAATACTAGGTTTTTATCGTTATCGCGTATAACCGCTAAGCGCTGCTCTGTTGTTAATGGATTTGACTCTACTTGATTAAAAAAGTCATTTTTAAGAGTTAGCTGTTTTTTTTCATATTTATGGCGCAGCTGTGCGATTGCATCGTGAGTATTGGGTGTGGAGCTCAGTATATTTAAAAATTTAATACTGCTTGGCGATAAGTGTTGTTGCCATGTATTTGTACTTTGAGCGTATTGTTTAGCAAGTAAAAATACTTCGTTATTAAGTATTTTCATGGAACTATCACGTAAAAACTCATCTAAAGCATAACGCTTTAGCAAAGCCTTGGCGTTATTTACTTTTTGCTCAAGCATGGCTGAAAATTGCGTATTAAGGGCGGTATTTAAAGACTTAGCTTGTGCTTTGTTTAAAAAGCTAATTGATGTATTGCTACTATCGCACAAATTAATTTTGGCGCTAAATAAACGATTTTTAAGTATTGAGTAATTATCAAAGTCTTTAATTAAAAATGTCCGTGCGGGAGCACTTCTAAAATGCACAACAAGATGCTCTTGCTCAATAGTTACGTGTTTAATACGGGTAAAAAAACGGCCTAGCCAACTTGGAGTAGCAATATACTGCGCCATAATACTCAATATGAAGATATGCTTTACCTGATTGTAACATACTCTTTTGTAATACATTTAGCGCTAATTCGATGCTTACTTAGTAAACAATTTAATTAGTAAGTTAGTTTTTAAAACTTAGCGTTTAATAATTTATTTACAACCGTTAACAAATTTAAACATTTACAGATGGCGTGTTGTGTAACAATGCACACATACAAACTTATACTTCATATAATTGTTAGGTATATCCCCTATTAAACAATTATTTACAGCCTAATTTAGTGGTTTAAAGGAGCTAACTTGCTTAAAAAATGCATTACCACAACGGCTTTAATTTTAGCTCTATGCGCTTGCACGTCAGAAACAGAGTCGGATTTAGTAAAAACAAAAGGTATTTGGGCAGGTTTTGAACTGGTTTCTGACGGTAACCGCGCGCGTGTTAACGCAGAACTAAATGCAGGCGACGCTAATGGCTCTAACATTGTTTTAAGCGATAGCGACTCATTACAAGCTGTTGTTAATAGCACTGCTATTGTACTTACAAAAGATACCGACTTTTTAGACGTTGATTACCAAGCGTATATAAATGCCACTGACGATAACCAACAGTTTGATATAAAATTTAAACGGGATGATGGCATAAATGCTAATTCGAGCGTGGAGTTGCCTTTAAATTTTATTATTTTAACCCCGAGTAACAATCAAAATTTTGATATTAATAGTCCCCTTACAGTTCAGCTAGATGGCACTGATCCTAATAGTACTAGTCAAGTAGAACTTAGCAGTAGCTGCACTAACAATAATAATGAAACACTTTTACAATCAACGCTTTTTGCGCTTAACACTTCGCGCCTTGAAATAAATCTGCGAAGTTTAGATATGTTTAGCAGCTCGCAAGTAGATCAAGGTAAAACGTGTGATTTAACAATTAGTGTGAAACGCGATCGATTCGGTAGTATTTCGGGTGAATACGCAAACCAAAGCTATATTAAATCCCAGCAATCGCGCGCTATAAAAAATATGACTTTAACGTTTTAATTTGCACGCTAATTTACTCAGCGTTAAGCTACGCCTTTATTAAGTAACTCTACCAATTGTAATTGCCCTCCTTATTTATAGGAAAGCTAATAACAATTGATATAAAGGTTTATTATGACTAACAGCACATACCCCATTGGCACACCTGGCAAAAAATGGAATAACAACGATAAAGCCCTGTGGTTAGCACGCCAAAACATTAAACGCAGTTACCAAAACGAAGTCGTAACGCTAATTAATGACCTTAAAAACACCTTGGATATAGAGCAATACGGCGAGCTTAATTACGCCGCTGGCACTTACCTATTATATATATTAAAAACGCCTAACTTTAATACTAATAAACCAACTGTTTTAATCACAGGTGGTGTACATGGCTACGAAACCAGTGGCGTACATGGCGCACTTAGATTTGCTAAAACATCTGCTATGCAACACTCAGAGCAGTTTAATATTGTTGTTGCGCCCTGCATTAGCCCTTGGGGATATGAAACTATAAACCGCTGGAACCCTGATGCTATTGATCCTAACCGCTCATTTTACGAAGGCAGCCCAGCACAAGAGTCAGCAGCTATTATGGCGTTTGTAAAATCACTCAATGTAGACTTAGTTGCTCATATTGATTTACACGAAACAACCGACAGCGATAATAGTGAATTTAGACCCGCACTTGCTGCCCGTGAAGGCACAACAAACACTAATTGGAACATACCTGATGGGTTTTATTTAGTGGCCGATACCAATAAGCCTGAGCCTGAATTTCAAAAAGTAATTATCGAAGATGTAGCAAAGGTCACGCACATTGCACCGAGTGATGAAAATAACCAGTTAATAGGCGTCCCTCAAGAGCAATTTGGCGTTATTAATTACGCAGCACGCGATTTAGGTTTGTGTATGGGCTTTACAGATGCACCCTATGTAACCACAACAGAGGTATACCCTGATAGTCCAACAGCCACAGATGAAGAATGTATTTTGGCGCAAGTAGCGGTTATTAAAAGCGCCCTTAACTATATTAAAGCACTTTAATAAGTTTGCAGCCGCTTGTACCCTCTTGGCTGCTAAACGAAATTTAGATAAAAAGCTAATTTAGGAGGTATTAATGGAATACAAAAATAAAAACGGACACGTTAATTTATCGCTTGAAAATAATATAGTTATTGCACAATTTAGCGGAAACCTAGAACTTGAGCTTTTAAGTAATTTTAAAGCAGCGCTTTTTGAAACCATTCAATCATTTAAAGGCGAGAAATGGGGTTATATAAGTGACTCATCAAACGTTGTAGCTGCAACCCCACTGGCCGAGCAAGAAATGGTAGCCATAAGCCACAGCATGCAGCAAAACAACTGTTTAATTAGCGCGTTTGTGCTTACATCACCTATTGCTATAAGCCAAATGCAACGAATAATGCAAAACGCCAAAAGAGACGTTACTTTCAAAGATTGTCTTTTTGATAATCTAGAATCTGCAAAGCATTTTATTTTAAATGAATTAAACAATGACTTGAGCTAGGTAGAGCTCAAGTCGTTGTTTATATAGAGCTTATATACTGTACTAATTTTTATAAAATTGGCTGTCTTTGGTTATAGTAATGCTGGCATCTTCTTGCGCTGTTACTATAAATTGTAACTTACTCACTTTGTGCGCAATATTGTAACCATCAGCTGTTACAGTAACGGGGACTCTTTTCATTGCACCTGGCTGTATAAGTGTAGAACTTGGACTTGAGAGTGTTGCTTCTGGCAAGCCCTCTATGGCAATACTGTAATGCAGTGCTTGCTGCGTTTTATTAATAATAGTAAGTGTATAAGGGTTTTCTACCAGGCCCTCGTAGTTCACTCTATAAAGCGCATTCCTATCGCGTAGTACTGAGGCTTCTATTGGTGTGCGTTGCAGCATCCATGCAAACATAGAAATGATTAACAAAGCCGTTAATGCGCCGTATCCTATTAGTTTTAATCTAAATGGATTGGTTTTTTTGCCTTCCATTTGTTTTTCGCTGGCGTATTTAATTAAGCCTTTTTGATAACCAAATTTCTCCATGGTATCGTCGCAAGCATCAATACATAAGCCACAGTTTATACATTCATATTGTAAGCCATTTCGAATGTCTATACCTGCCGGGCAAACCTCTACACATAAGTTACAGTCTACACAGTCACCTAAGTTAAGCTCTTTTGGATCAGCTTTGCGTTTACGTGGCCCTCGGCTTTCACCGCGCGTGCTATCATAGGTTACAAGCAACGTATCTTTATCAAACATAACAGCCTGAAAACGAGAATACGGGCAAGCAATCGTGCACATTTTTTCGCGTAAAAACCCTGCATTACCGTAAGTGCAAAAAGCGAATAAAAACACCCAAAAGCTCGTAATACCTGACCATTCAAATGTAAGCATTTCCATATACAAACTTTTTGCTGGAATAAAATACGCCATAAACGAGGTGGCGGTTAAAACTGAAATAATAATCCACGCACTGTGCTTAGTTATTTTTTTGCGCCAAGTACTTAGCGTCCACTGAGATTTATCTAATTTAATTCGCTGATTTCGAGTGCCTTCTATGCGTTGCTCTACCCACGAAAACATGAGCATCCATATTGTTTGCGGGCAGGTATAACCACACCAAACCCGACCAAGCCAGTTGGTTACAAAAAATAACGCAAAAGCCCCCACCATGAATAGCAGGGCTAAAATCATAAAATCTTGAGGAAGGAGTGTTAAACCAAAAATAGTAAAGGTTTGCGTTGCCACATCAAGCAGCACAGCTTGTTGACCGTTATATTGGATCCACGGTATTGCAATAAAAGTTAGCATTAGCAGCCAACCTAAATTACGGCGTATGCGCTGAAAAAATCCTTTTTGCTCGCGGATATAAATTGGCCCTTCTGTGTTATAGGGCTTAATAATCATGTCTTCTTCTTTAATATCAAACTTCATAGTACTTGCTTCATAATGACGGGTGTTACGCAAGCATTTGCAACTTTCAGACCAAGCTGAAACCTTAATTACTTCATTGATATTAAAGAAATTATTTTAAAAAATAAAAATAAACCACGCGATATAAAGCGTACTTCGCGATATATCACGAATTTTTAGCGATTCCTAACTTTCGCATTTTTGAGCGTAGTGTACTCTCAGGTAAGCCCAATTTAACTGCCGCTCCTTTATCACCTGATATTTGCCAGTGCGATAACGCGAGAACAGAGGTTATATGCTGCTTTTGCGCTTCATCGAGCGTAAGTGAAGGATTAATAACAACTTCACCACCCGCTTGCAAAGGCTGACTTAGCTGAAGTACCGCTTGATTAGATAAAATAGCTTCACGTTCAAGTACATTTTGCAGCTCTCTAATATTGCCTGGCCAATCGTAAGCCTGCAGCTGCGTAATTGCTTTTTTACTTAGCCCTTTTAAGTTTTTCCCGAGCCGTTTATTTAGCTGCGCAATCAAATTAGCGCATAAATAAGGAATATCTTCTTTTCGATCTTTAAGGGCGGGTACTTTTATAGGAAATACATTGAGCCGATAATACAAATCAATTCTAAACGTGCCTTTTTGTACCATTTCCCACAAGTCGCGATTAGTCGCTGCAATTACTCTAATGTTTACTTTTAGCGTGTTGCTGCCACCCACGCGTTCAAACTCTTGTTCTTGCAGGACTCTCAGTAATTTACTTTGCGCCTCAAGTGGAAGCTCTGCTATCTCATCTAAAAACAAGGTGCCTTTATCAGCAAGTTCAAAGCGCCCTTTACGGCGGTCATTGGCACCTGTAAACGCGCCCTTTTCATGACCAAACAATTCCGATTCTAGCAAGCTTGGGGTAAATGCGGCGCAATTTACTTTTATAAAAGCTTGTTCGCTACGCTTGCTTAGTCGATACAAATTACGGGCTACTAATTCTTTACCCGTGCCATTTTCGCCAAGTATAAGCACTGTGCTGTCGGTTTCACTTACCAGTTTTATTTGATCTAACATGGTTTGAAATATATGGCTTTGTCCAACTAGCCCTGAGTCTTGCCAGTCTTCGTTGAGCTCTGCAATTAAGTAGTTGTTTTCATCTTTTAGCTGCTCACTTAAGTGCTTTACTTGAGTAAGTGCCTCTTGTAGTGCATTTTGTGTTTGCTGTTGCAGTGATATATCGCGAAATACCGCTACAGCACCAATTAACTTATCATTTTGATAAACCGGTGTTGAAGTGTATTGAACTGCAAATGAGCTACCGTCTTTACGCCAAAAAACTTCATTTTTAACTTCACGACGCTTTCCGTCAAACATGGTGCAGTAAATTTGGCATTCATCTGCGGGATAAGGTGTGCCATCAGCATGAGTATGGTGATGATATTGGTGTATTTTTTTACCTAATAGTTCCTCAGCGCACCAACCTGTCATGAGCTCAGCGGCAGGATTAACAAACACCGCATTACCCGATAGGTCAAAACCGTATATGCCCTCACCTACTGCGTTTAGCAATAATTTAGGATCGTTTAAAAATTGTTTTATCATAAATACACCTCGCGAAATATCGCGAGCATTATGGCAATTTTATACACTAATTGCACTCATTACTTAAAGTGCACTTACGCGTAAGTTAAAAAGCTATAAATAGTGCTTAAATAACGTTTTTACATCTATTTTTGCACCTAGCCTTGCGGCTATTAAATAAAGTCCTGCAAGTTTTCGGTGAATAAATAACGCATCAACGGGCGGTGTATGCCATTGCTGAGATTGCGCACTAAGGGCAAGCCCTGCATTTTTAATTTTGAGCGCGAGTTCGCTATTTTTAAAATCAAATTCCCCTTCTGCTCTTAGTGGCTCGCACGCCATTAAAAATAAATCAATGACGTTGTTTTTATACTCATCAACTAAGTCATTTTTAAAATAACCTATGTGTGATGCCGCTTTAAGTACACCTTCTCGGTTGTTTTCGCTACCCGCTTTAAATAAGGCTAAGTACGCTAAGCTAAGCTCGGTTGATATTTCTCGCGTTGCACCAAAATCAAATAAAACAATTTTTTGTGTATCAAGCTGATAATGAAAGTTGGCAAAGTTAGGGTCGGTTTGAATTAATTTAAATTCAAACATTTCTTTAAAAAACAAATCAATCAGTTGCTCTGCAACAAAGCTTTTTTGACTATCTGGTAGCTCTGTAATGCTCTCAATAGGTTCTGCTTTTATATACTCCATAGTTAGCACTTGTTGTGTGCTGTGCTCTGGATATACGTTGGGTACTTTAAAATGGGGATTAGTTGCTAATGCATTTTTATAACGTATTAAGTACTGAGCCTCACGTTTATAATCAGCCTCAGCTAATAACTGTGCCTTAGCCTCACCAATAAGTGGTTTAATATTAAGATCTTTTGGCAATAATCGAGAAATCGTTAATAACGAAATAACGTTATCGACATCACTTACTACACTTTTTGCAATACCAGGATATTGAATTTTAACAGCAAGCTGATCGCCATTTTCTTTATAAGCTAAATGAACTTGCCCTATAGAAGCCGCTGCAAAAGGTCTTAACTCAATATGAGAAAAACGCGCTAGCCACTCATCCCCCCATTGCTCTTTTAACACTTCAACAAGCTGCTTATGAGGCATTGGGTTCGCGTCTGAGCGAAGTAAAGCAAGTAACTGAGCTAATTCAGGACTAAGTAGATCACCCGCATCCATTGAAAGCAATTGCCCCAGTTTCATTGCTGCACCACGTAAATGTGATAGCTGTGTGGCTAGTTTTTCAATGTTTTTAGGTTGTAGCAGTAAGCTTTTATTATCCCAACCTTTACCAGTTAGCGCGCTCTTAGCACCATCAACTAACATGTTGGTAGCAACACCTGTGGCAAGTGAGCCTAATTTTGCAAATCGAGAAAGCCGAGAAGTGGGGACAGTACGAGGAGCCGCCATAATATTAAAACCTAATTAGCCTGAAAGTCAGGCTAATCAATACGTATATTGTAAGTAGGTAGATCTACTTATAGACGAGGTACTAGCTTAATTGCGCCTTCAACCACTTTCATATCAAGTGGAAGTTTACTAAGTAGCATCATTTTAGGGTCATCCATGTTTAGAGTATAAACTGGGTTAACCGCTAAAAAAGCATTAATAACATCCATTGCTTGGCTATCAAGCGCACCTAAATTACCTTTAAAACCACCGGCATCTACACTCGAATCAAGTAATTTAATATTACGTAAAAACACTGCTTTTTTCTCACTGTCGTAAAATGGGCTACCTTCAATTTGCAGCTTTAAACGCACAGGGTATTTAAGAGCGAATGCATTAATTTCAGCGCTAGAATCGGCACCAAGAACAACAACGTCGCGGTTATCAGGTCCAATGTTGACACTTAAGTCGTTTACATCAAACTGAACCGGCAAACCCATTAAGCTTACTTTTTCACTTAACTTTGGTAATTGCTTACCCAGTACAGACTCAACCTCAGAGTTAGTAAATGAATATACTGATATGCCTTGCGTGGTATTACAGGCGGTTAAAAATAACGCTGCAATAATAACTAAAATTCTCATGAGAACCCTTTTGTTTATAAATTAGTGGTACATAAAAAAGCCGCTATTAAAGCGGCTTATTAAAATAGTAACCAGCACATATTGTGCTGGTTCTAGTGCATTAAGCTGCAAGTGTCGCTTTAAGTCGCGTTAGTGTGTCAGGTTCAACTGAACCAGCACTGAGCGCTAATAACTGTTTTAAATAATAGTTTAAATCAGCATGTTCGCCACGATGTTTGTCATCTAACATGGCTACTTGTTCTGCCATTCTAAGTGACTTATCAGTTGAACTTACGTTCGCTAATATTTCCATGCGCGTAATAAGTTGATCTGTATTTAATGCTGTTTTAAGCGGTGCTTGATACTGACTTGGTAACGCTTCATTGTTTTCAAGTGCTGTAATTAACGCATCTAGATTAGCTTGCTCTGATTTGCTTGTAAGCAATGCAAGTTTATCGTCAATAGCAGCTAATAGTTTAGTAACCTTTGGCGCTAACGATCTAAATTGCGTGTACCCTTTCACTTTTGTTTCTAGGTCGTGCAACTGCGCTCTTTGATTAACATCACTAAGTGCTGCTTCAAGCTCTGCAAGCTCTGCAATTGCTTGTTTATCTGACTCGTTTTGCTCGAGTTTTTGCTGCTCAAACTCACTACTACGCTTAGTAAATGTTTCATCGTTATACTGACGAAACTTTTGCCATAACGCATTTTCAGCTTTTAAACCAGCAAAGCCAATGGTTTGCCATTGCTGCTGCATTTGCTTCAACTCTTGGCAGGCAGCGGCTAAATCATCGCTTTGTGATAATTGCTGCGCTTTTTCTACTAACTCATTTTTAAGTGCTGCATTACTTTTATGAAATGCGTTTAATAAAGCCAGTACTTGTTGTTGCTCATTTTTATAACGATCGTTTAGTGTACGGTATGTTTTAGGGTCAACTTTACCCACACTGCGCCACGCTTTATTTAAACGATTATATTGGCTTTCATATTGTTTCCAATCAAAATCATCCTCAGCAGTTGGCTGTAAATGGAGCGCATGCATGTCGTTAATAATACTTTCACGCTGTGCTTTTGATGCTTCGCGTTGCACTTCTTGCTCTGCGAAGTAACTACGGCAAGGCTCAAATAACAACTCGATTTGTTCATCAAACTGCACACCTTGTAGCTTTTCTTCATCTGTGTCTAAACGACCTAACTCATTCCAACGTTTACGTAGCGCTTTTACTTGCTCTGCGCGTTGTTGTGGGTCTGTACACTCTTCGCTTACTAATGCACTTACTTCTTCTAATAAAGCTTTACGCTTTGGTGCTGCAGCGTATTTTTGCCAATCTTTCGCATCTGCAAGTTGCGCTTCAAGGTCTGCTTTTATGTTTACAAGTGGCTGCTGATATTGCTCAGTAAGTGTATTAAATAACTCTTCAAAGCCTTTAAACACGCCAAAAGCAACATTAAAACGACCTTCTTCGATTAGGCGCTTAACATCACGAGCTTTGCGCTTTGCTTGGCTTTGGTTTTTTTCAAGTGGCTTAACTAGCTCATTCATTGGTGCTAAAAATTGCTTTTTATGCCCATTTAACTGTGTTTTAAAGGTACTTTGCAGTGCGCCATCTAAAACATTCAAATGATTACGCGCTGCTTTAAAGCCATTATTAAATTCAGTTAGAGTTGCATCGTATTGTGCTAAATCTTCTGCTGGCTTAATTTCGCATAATGCTGCAAAAGCGAGTTTGTACTCTTTAATAGCAGTTGTTAGCTCGGGTAATTTAGCAACTTGAGTAAATAGTTTTTCTAACTTGCTTACAGCGAGTTTTGATTGTGCATTATTAGCAAGTTCTGTTTCGCTAATAGCTTGCTTAGCTTGCGCTACTTTTGCATCAAGCCAATCTTGTTGAATTTGCTCTGGAGTTTCAAGACCAAGCTGTAAGGCATTTTCAATTTCTTCACCCAAAGCTTCAAGTGTTGCAAGTGCTAATAATTGACGCTGTTGTTGCGCTAATTGCTGCTGCTCTTTGTCATGTACTGCTTTTAGCTGTTCAATGTGTGCATCTAACTTAGTAGTAATAGAAATATATTTTTCATCAAGCAGCTTTACACGTTCATCACTTAACCATTTGAGCTCAAGTGCTTGCCACTGGGCCATTAATTCGCCGGCTTGTGAATTTACAACACCAAAATCTGTTTTTTCACGTAAAGCATTTAACTTAGCTAAAATAACACGTGTTGCACTTTCAACCTGAAGTGGCATTTCAATTGCTAAACGCTCATTTTCAATATGCGTTTCAAGTGCTGCTTTTGCATCACCTTTTGCATGTTTTACTAATGGCTTAATTAATTGATGGGTAATAACAAGTTCAACTAACTGAGTTTGTAGCTCTTCGCTACCTTCTTTAAATGCTTTTTCTACTAATTTTGGGTTTGCTAAACGTTTTAATAATTTAACGCGTACTTGCAGTTCTTTTTCTGCAAATGCTAACTTTTCGAGTGTTTTAACAGGTGCAAAACGCTCTATGTATTCACTTTTGATTTGCGCTGTTAATGTACTTTCGCTATTTAAAACAGCATTAGATATTTGCAGCTCTGCTATATCTTTTAATGCTTGATCTTGTTTATACGCTTTCCACCATAGCGGCAAATTGTTTACCTTTTGCAGCGCTTTACGGCGAATTTCAGCTGAGCTATCTTCAAGTGCTAACGTGTTTAATATGGTTGCATCACGTTCAATGTCTAATTTTTCGATAGCATCAAGACGTACTTGTTGCTTTGGGTGTTTCCACTTAGGTGTAAAAAGGTGCTTAAAGATCATGTTCACTAAACCTAGCTATTTCGTTGTCTGATTTGAATTCTTTTTGTAGTTGAGCTTTTGTCTTTTGGATCATTTCACCATTAGCACCAATCGTAAATTGCTCGTTTGATTGAGCCACCTTTGCTTGATACAACATAACCAACTGCACTGTTTGTTGCTTTTGTTCATCTGATAAAACGGTACCGTCTGGCCACTTGCCAGTAGAAGCACCGTATTGTAAGCGTTCGAATAATTCGGGAGTAATATTTTGTACAAGATTGTCGATGTTCATGTCATTTTTTCTTTTTTAGAGTCACTAAAATAATACGATTTATAAGGTACCAGATACAGCCTATGCCTATTGCGGCAGTGTAAGCATACCACTGAAGTGTTTCTTCTTGCGGTTGTAAAAAGTACAAGCAGAAAAAACCACCTAAAAATAAGATAAGCGCCAAAAAGGAGTGATTTATAAACATCTGCTTTTTTTTAATTCGCTGTTCGCGCTGAAGTTGTAAAACTTGCTCGTCGTTTAGCTCTGCAATGTTGCTTTCGCAATGCGGACATTGCTTATGTTTATCTGAAATTGATTTTGCACATTTTGGGCAACGAATAATCGCCATACTTCTCTCCATACTACGCATAAAAAAAGCGCCTTTCGGCGCCTTTATTGTACTTGTTTTATTTCTCGTTGTCTTTTTTGAATTCAAACCAACAACTGATTTAGGAGCTATAATTTTCTAAGTTGCCTACTAAGTTTAATTACTCAGCGTCTTTTGACTGTTTCTCTAAACGCTTTTCCCAAAACGAGGCGTTTTTAATCCCTAATTTAACTGGGTCAAATGTGATTTTTCCGCCTTTTTTCTTCTGATCCTCATAATCGCTCAAACATAACAAAGCTGGCTTAGCTACAAAGAAAATAGCTAAAATACCCAATATGTTAATCCAAGCCATTAAGCCAACGCCAATATCTCCAATAGTCCAGATATAACCTGAATTATTAACCATACCGTATGCAACCATGAACATAATCACAAATTTCACAAGGACAAGCGGGATATTGCCTTTAAAGTAACGATTTAAGTAAGCAATATTTGTCTCTGCAATGAAGTAATAAGCAAGTATTGTGGTAAAGGCAAAGAAGAATAATGCAATACCGACAAATGCTTGTCCAAAGCTGCCAAATACACTAAATAAAGCCATTTGAGTAAAGGCTGCTGAGCCTACTTCAGTCGCTGCATCGACATTTTGTACAATAAACTGTCCTGCTGGTAAATCACCCACAACATTATATTGCTGCGTTATTAAAATCATTAATGCTGTTGCAGTACACACAAAAATGGTATCAACATAAACCGAAAAAGCTTGTACTAAACCCTGTTGAGCTGGGTGATCAACCTCTGCAGCGGCTGCAGCATGAGGCCCACTACCTTGGCCAGCTTCATTAGAATATATACCACGCTTTACGCCCCAACCAATAGCGGCACCAAAACCAGCCTGTGCAGTAAATGCATCACTAATAATTAAATAGAATATATCAGCTACTTTATCTAAATTTAAAAATACCACGATTAATGCCAGTACTATGTAACCCAGTGCCATAAATGGCACTACTACTTGCGTAAAGTTTGCAATACGCTTTATACCGCCAAAAATAATAAACGCTAAAACAATAAGGATGATTGCTAAAGCGACTAACTTAAAGCTACCTACGTCACCAAAGCTAGTAGTAACCATGTTGCCACTGCCAAACACTTGGGTAAACGCATTACCTACTGCATTTGCTTGTACACCAGGTAGAAAAACACCACAGGCAATAATCGCCGAAACAGCAAATAAAACAGCTAGCCACTTTTGCCCTAAACAACGGTCAAAATAGTACGCTGGGCCACCACGGTATTGCCCATCTTCTTCTGTTTTATAAATTTGGCCTAAAGTAGACTCTGCGTATGCAGTGCTTGCACCTAAAAATGCAACAACCCACATCCAAAAAATTGCGCCTGGCCCACCAAAGCCGATAGCGGCNAGCAACGCCAGCGATATTACCAACGCCTACTCGTCCAGACAACGATACTGCAAGGGCTTGAAAAGATGAGATACCTTTATCAGACGTGTTAGGACTAAATAATAACTTACACATTTCTTTAAAATGTCTAACTTGAGCAAATCGAGTTAATACTGAATAAAACAAGCCTGCGCCTAGGCATAAATAGATGAGTGCATTACTCCAAACAACATCATTAACAGCACTTACAAAAGCTTCCATGGATATCCTCTATAGTTATATTTATTATTTTTAATTACGAGACTCTGCTTTAGCTACTACGCTACATAAGCTTTACGAAATAAGGTTTTACCTCTCCCGTCCCGACTCATGATTTAATTAATCTTAACTTAAGTAACCTAACTTTGTTAACACTTAATTTTCAAAATATATAATTACACGCTTGGCGAAAGGCACTACATCTGTAGTATTTAAATGAAAGTAGATTGATTTGTACCGATACGGTGATGATACGCAGCGAAGAAGCGTTGAAAACGTTTTAAGAATAAAGCTGCTATATGATTATTATTTTTTATACAAAGGGTTTTATTAAAAGCAAAAAGGGTATCAAAACTATTGATACCCTTTTAGATAAACGTTTTATCTTAAATCATCAACAACATTAACAATAGCCGCTAATGTATCTTGACCAAATTGATACGAACGACGATCTGACCAGCCGTAATCTGGATCAGGTAAATCGTTGTTGTCTTTAAATGGCATTTCAATTGTGTACGTTAATGCTTTGAATTCTTCAGCCGTAGCTGATGAACCTACCGTTAGGTTAGCTTGACCTGGCTCATCTTTTGGATAGCCATGCTCATCTTGAAACTCAGGTGTAATAGTTAAAAGCGCAGCTTTAAAGCTATCTTCTAAGCCTTTTAAGCGTTCATCGTAACTTGGAATACCTTCACTGCCTGCCACAAAGTTATATGGGATAGCTTCATCGCCGTGTATGTCTAAGTGCATATCTAAGCCAGCTTCGCGCATTTTATTAAGCACTAAGTAAACCTCAGGGCTATTTTCCATGCTTGGTGTTTGCCATTCACGGTTTAAGTTAACACCTTTAGCGTTAGTACGAAGATGTCCGCGTGCGCTACCGTCTGGATTCATATTAGGCACAACGTAAAAAACTGCTTTTGATAGAAGCGCAGCTGCATGTGGGTCTTCGTCATCAAGAAGTTTGTGCAGTAGACCTTCAACATACCACTGCGCCATTGTTTCACCTGGGTGTTGACGTGCTGTGATCCAAATGGTTTTCTTGTCTTCACTTGGCTCACCAATTTTAAGCACACTCATATCGCGGCCATCGAGTGTTTCACCAAGCGTTATTAATTGGCAAGCGCCTTGGCTTTGTGCCCAAGATAATAAATCTAAATGGCGGTCGTAACTGTATGGCGCAAAGTAAGCAAAATATACGCTGCCGCACTCTGGTTCAATTTCAAAGCTTAATGTGCCATTTTCATAGCTTGATGGTACACGAAACCATGTTTGGCGGTCATATGATGCAACGGCTTGGTACCCTTCCCAACCATCTGGGTAAGCTGATTTATCAAGCTCATTAATATTTAACTTATGCAATTGGTAAGGTGTTGTTTCAAGACGAAAGTGAAACCACTGATAAAATTCAGACTGGTGATCTTTATTAATTTCTAATTGAATATTTAAAGGATCGGTGGCTTCAATAACTTTGATATTACCACTGTCGAAATTGCTGCTGATTTTCATGAAAAAACCTTTAGGTTGAATAAGTTTATCTGCTTATTAATTCACAGAACTGACATTATTTTATAAATAGTAAAACGAATGTGCATCTTCTTAATTAAAGCCTATCACAAGGCATACGCTTTAAAAATAATACACGACCAAAAAAGCCAGCAACATGCTGGCTTTTAAGTCACTGCAAATAAATTAGCGAGGTAAGCTTGGGAATGACACTTCGGCCATATCGCGCATACAACGAACTACTTGGCAGCTGTAACCAAACTCATTGTCGTACCATACATATAAAACAATACGGTTATCTTCAACAATTGTTGCTTGTGAATCAACAACACCTGCGTAACGGCTACCTACTAAATCGGTAGATACAATTTCCGTTGATGCAGTGTAATCAATTTGATCACGTAAGTCTGAATGAAGTGCTGTATCGCGTAAAAATGCGTTTAGCTCTTCAACTGATGTGCTTGTTGCTAAGTTAAGATTTAAAATAGCTAGCGACACATTAGGTGTAGGTACGCGGATTGCGTTACCTGTTAACTTGCCTTCAAGCTCTGGTAATGCTTTTGAAACCGCTTTTGCAGCACCTGTTTCAGTAATTACCATATTAAGTGCTGCGGCACGGCCACGGCGCTCTGCTTTGTGGTAGTTATCAATAAGGTTTTGATCGTTCGTGTACGAGTGTACAGTTTCAACATGGCCATTATTGATACCAAACTTATCGTTTAATGCTTTAAGCGTTGGTGTAATTGCATTGGTTGTACAGCTTGCTGCACAAACAATTTTATCTTCAGGTAATATATCTTTGTTATTAACACCATATACGATGTTTTTGATATTGCCTTTTGCAGGAGCTGTTAATAATACTTTTGCAGCGCCCTTACACTCTAGGTGCTGGCCAAGGCCCGCTTCGTCTTTCCAAATACCGGTGTTATCAACAATTAATGCATTGTCGATACCGTATTGAGTGTAATCAATTTCGCTAGGAGAGTTAGCGTAAATAACTTGAATGTAGCTACCGTTAGCTTTAATTGCATTGCGCTCTTTATCAATCGTGATTGAGCCATTAAATGGACCATGAATTGAATCACGACGCAGTAAGCTTGCACGCTTTTCAAGATCCCCATCTTTACCACCACGCACAACAATAGCGCGCAAACGTAAATCTGAATATGGACCTGATTTTTCAATTAATAAGCGCGCTAATAAACGACCGATACGACCAAAACCATACAATACTACATCGCGTGGCTCTTTCGCTGGTGAGTCTGTTATTTCTGCAAGTTCATCTTTTACAAACTCTTCTACTGAACGACCTTTTGCGGCTTCAGTGAACAAATAACTATATGCAAGCTTACCAATATCAATACGTGCTGAGTTTAATTCCATTTTGCTGATAGCTTCTAAAAATGGGAAGCTTTCGCGCAAACGTAATTTAGTGCCTTCAAACTGAGCAACGGTTTTGTGAGATTTGATAATATCGATAGTACTGGCATTTACGAGAGGACGGCCATATACAGCGATTTCGATACCACGATTACGGTAAAGCTTACCAATGATTGGTTGCATGCTTTCTGCGTAATCTTGGCGCTCTTGCCAACTATTTGTGTATTCTAACTCGTGAGATGAGGTCATTTTATTTACCTAAGTTTATCATTTTGAACGGATAGCCTTTAAAAATGCACTATATTTTGAGAGTAATGCACTTCAGGCAGGGCTATTCTAATTTAAACTGAAGTTATTCTCTACTGTTAGGCGTTAAATGATTGCGTTAGAATAACAAAGTAAATATTCATTTGGGGTTAAGGAATGCTTAAAAAAGCAAGTGTACTATTGGGTTTGCTAACATTGGCAGGGTGTGAAGAGCCGTTAACACTCGCACAAGTGTGCAAAGAAACACCTGGTTTTTGTAGCGACTTAAACAAAGACAGTCACTGCAAGGATGAGCGTTCTGATGTAATTATCAAACGCTACATAGAATACAAAGACCCTACTGATGAAAATAAATACCAATTACTCAAGGACTTTGAATCTTATAACCAATGCATAACTTTGGCCGCTAAAATTGAACATATTAAGTTAAAAGCTAAAAAAACGTCACGTATTGATGGTCAATTAACGAGTATTAAAGAAATGACTCGGTTATATCAAGATACCCAAAATACAAACCACCCAGGTTTGCTCTACTACCAATGGTCACGAAATAACAACCAAAGTGCGTTGACTAAATTATTGGCTATAGAAAATGATAAAAGTGTAACGCAAAGTGCCGAAATGCAATTTTTTTTAGCATCGTACTATATTAAATTTGATGATGAAAAAACCATTGATTTACTTTATAAAACTCTAGAGCTCAATAAAAAAGACAACATACCGAATCCGGAAGTGTATACATCACTTATTAGTCTTTTTTATAAACATGATAAGTTTAAGCACGCATATATATTTTCTAAAGTAGCGCAAATGTCGGGGATTGAAAATATTGATGTATTTGAAATTGAGCAGAAATTAGTCGCAAATGGTAAAAGCTTAGATAGCCTAGATGTACTTGCAGAGCAAACATTTCAGCAAATAATGGCAGGTGATTTTGTATCTCCTCGAGAGTTTTAATTTATAATCGCAAAAATAACCTAATACCAATCTGCTTATGTATGGGGTCTATTTAACGTTAAGGAAATTACGCTAGAACTAGGCAAAAATTTTGTATCTAGTTGTTCTAGATAAAAATATTTTAACGACGTTATAGTGTTATTTAATTCGTTAAATTGATCAAAGATTTATGCAGGTTGGTATAATTTAATAACTAGGTTATTCAGGCAAATAAAAAGGCAGCTTACGCTGCCTTTTTTTATTTTGCTTTGCTTGTGCCCACTTCTACGCGGGTTTTAAGCTTTTGACCTGGTCGAAAAGTCACCACGCGACGTGCCGAAATAGGAATATCTTCGCCTGTTTTCGGGTTGCGGCCTGGTCTTTCTTTTTTGTCTCGAAGATCAAAGTTACCAAATCCAGAGAGCTTAACCTGCTCGCCTTTTTCTAGCGCTGAGCGGATTTCTTCAAAAAACGCTTCAACTAAATCTTTGGCATCTTTTTTATTGATCCCGAGCTTTTCAAATAGGTGTTCAGCTATGTCGGCTTTAGTAAGCGCCATATCTAGTCCCTCAACGATGCATTAAACTGTTCGGCCAATTCGGCCACCACGTTATCAACTACTAGATTGATATCTTTCTCTTCGAGTGTTCTATCAACCGCTTGCAGTGTTAGAGCAATCGCCAAACTCTTATAATTTGGCTCAATACCTTTGCCCTTATACACATCGAATAAGTTTAGGTCAACCAATTGATTTCCGCCAACTTTTTCGATCACGCTTAAAATGTCGCCAGATTTAACGCTGTCTGCCACTAAAATCGCGATGTCGCGGCGATTTGAAGGGAATTTAGACACCCCTTCGGCTTGCGGTAAATTTCTTTTTTCTATTGCTGACATTTCAATTTCAAAAACAAAAGTTGCGTTGTTGATATCTAACGACTTTTGAGCTTGAGGATGTAAAGCACCAAAAAAACCAACCTTTTTACCATCAACATATATTACTGCTGATTGACCAGGGTGAAGTCCATCTGACTGCTCGGCTTTAATTTCAAAGCGAGTAATGTCATTGGTAATTGCAAGTAAGGCTTCAACATCACCTTTTAAATCGTAAAAATCAACATTGCGTTTTTCTTCAACCCAATGCTCGCCATTTACAAGACCCGTAATAACACCGCCAATAACCGGTACTTGGTAAACACCATTTTCTGCACTTTCGTCGCTTATAAATTTAAGACCATGTTCGAATAAACGAATACGAGGCTGTTGGCGATTTTGGTTATACGCTACAGACGCTAATAAACCCGGCATTAAACTTACACGCATTGCTGACATTTCAATTGAAATAGGATGCGGTAATACCATTGCTTTACACTCTGGGTGTAAAATAGCTTGTGCTTTAGGGTCTACAAAGCTGTACGTAATTGCTTCTTGGTAACCACGAGTCACTAACGTATTGCGGAACTTGCTAAGCGCAATAGTTGCTTCGTTATGTGTCGTCATTTTAAGTTTTGCAGTTGGTGCAACATTTGGAATGCTGTTGTAACCGTAAACACGTGCTACTTCTTCAATTAAATCTTCTTCGATGCGAATATCAAAACGGTAGCTTGGTACGTCCGCACTCCAGCTTTCATTTTCTACTTTAAGATCAAGACCTAAACGCGTAAGAATGTCTGTTACTTTAGCATCTTCAATATGATGCCCAATAACACGGTCTAAACGTGCACGACGAAGACGTACTTCAGTCACTTTTGGTAGTTTATCAGCCGCAACAGCTTCAACTACTGGACCTGCTTGACCCCCCACAATTTCAAGAAGAAGTGCTGTTGCACGTTCCATTGCATCGTGTTGTAGAGCAAAATCAACACCGCGTTCATAACGGTGTGAAGCATCAGTGTGTAAACCGTAGCTACGTGCTTGTCCTGCAATTGCTACAGGATTAAAAAATGCGCTTTCAAGTAATATATCAGATGTTTTATCTGTAACACCTGATTGCTCCCCACCAAAAATACCCGCAATTGCAAGTGCTTTATTATGATCGGCTATCACAAGTGTTGTGTCGTTTAATTTAGCGGTATTACCGTCTAATAAAACAAGTTCTTCGCCTGCGTTTGCACTACGAACTTTAATACCACCTTCAATCGCATTTAAATCAAACGCGTGCATTGGGTGACCAAGTTCAAGTAATACATAGTTAGTAACATCAACTACAGGATCGATAGAACGTACGCCACTACGACGTAATTTTTCAACCATCCAAAGTGGTGTTTCAGCATCAAGGTTAATGCCCTTTATCACACGGCCAAGGTAACGAGGACATGCATCTTCGTTAACTAGCTCAATTGATACTTTGTCATCAATTGTTGGCGTAACCGCTGGGATATCTAATACATTTACGTCAATGCTATTTAAAACACCTACTTCACGAGCAAGGCCTTTAATACCTAAACAATCACCACGATTTGGTGTTAAGTCAACATCTATAATATTGTCATCAAGACCTAGGTAGTCACGTAAATCAGTGCCTACTGGTGCATCGCTTGGCAATTCCATAATGCCGTCGCCTTCTTCGCTAATACCTAGCTCAACAAAAGCACATAGCATTCCGTTTGAAGGTTGGCCGCGTAGTTTGGCTTTTTTAATTTTAAAGTCACCAGGAAGTACAGCGCCCACAGTTGCAACAGCAACTTTAATACCTAAACGACAATTTGGTGCACCACACACGATATCAAGTAGCTCATCGCCACCTACGTTAATTTTGGTAACACGAAGTTTATCTGCATCAGGGTGTTGACCACATTCAACAACTTCACCAACAACTACGCCATTAAATTTGGCAGCAGCAGGCTCAACACCATCAACTTCTAGACCAGCCATTGAAAGCTGTTCCGAAAGAGCTTGCGTATCAATAGCAGGATTAACCCACTCTCTTAACCACTTTTCACTAAATTTCATTTTATTGTTTCACTCTTAACGGAACTGGTTCAGGAATTTTAAGTCATTTTCGAAAAATGCACGCAAATCGTTTACGCCATAGCGCAACATTGTTAAACGCTCTACACCCATGCCAAAGGCAAAGCCGGTGTATTTTTCTGGGTCAATGCCCACAGACTTAAGTACATTGGGATGTACCATGCCGCAGCCTAGTACTTCTAACCACTTACCGTCTTTACCCATAACATCTACTTCAGCTGAAGGTTCTGTAAATGGGAAGAATGAAGGACGGAAACGAATTTCCATATCCTCTTCAAAGAAGTTACGTAAAAAATCATGCAAAATACCTTTTAACTCCGTAAAGCTAACATCGGTATCAACCATTAAACCTTCAACCTGGTGGAACATTGGTGTATGTGTTTGGTCGTAATCGTTACGGTATACACGTCCAGGTGAAATAATGCGCAGTGGTGGCTGCTCAGTTTCCATAGTACGAATTTGCACGCCACTAGTTTGTGTGCGTAGTACTAATTTAGGATTGAAATAAAAGGTATCATGATCAGCACGTGCTGGATGGTGCTCAGGGATATTTAGCGCATCAAAGTTATGAAAATCGTCTTCGATTTCTGGACCAGATTTAACTTCAAAACCTAACTCACCAAAAAAGCTTTCTATACGCTCAATAGTGCGCGTAACTGGGTGTAAACCGCCGGTAGGCATAACACGCCCTGGCAGAGTTACATCTATAGTTTCAGCAGCTAGCTTTTCTTCAAGTGCTTTACTTGCAAGCAATTCACGCTTTTCGTTAATAGCAGCTTGCACATCCTGTTTAGCTTGGTTTATAACTTGGCCTGCTTCTTTACGTTCTTCAGGTGCTATTTTACCTAACGTTTTAAGTAAGCTAGTGATTTCGCCTTTTTTACCAAGGTAATTAACCCTGATATCTTCTAACTGCGCTATTTCACTGGCACTGGCTACCGCCTCAAGTGCTTGCGCTAATATATTTTCTAAGTTCATTCGATACCTGATCTTTCACAGAAGGTGATTGCTTAAGAGCGTGTTGGCCTTTCAAGATTGCTTCTCAACTGTGTGGTTGGCTATTAAATAAGGTTAAGCATTCGGCTGTAGTTTCCTACATAAGTCATGCAATAACCCTAAATAAAGACCAAACACGTGTTGTTCGAAGTGTTTATCTTGTGGCTACTCTCTTTGTTGTTCGGGTATTGCATATAAAAACTATGCTAATGTCCTCACGACGCGATTAAAGCCCACTTAAATTAAACAAATTCCAATCAGGAAAGGTAAACACGCTCTGATAATAGCTTATGATAACTGAAAGCAGGGTCTAGATTCTAGACCTACTACAGCTTTAACGTTGATTTTATAAAAGGAATAGTTAATTTTCGCTGTGCAGCCATAGATGCATGATCTAATTTGTCGAGTACATCTAATAAAGCTCGCATATCACGGCTTAAACGGGTTAATAAAAAGCGTGCACACTCATCACTTAATTCAAGGCCGCGCATGTGAGCGCGCTTAACAAGTGCTTGTGCTTTATCGTCATCACTCATAGAACGAATTTGAAAGGTTGTTCCCCACGTTAAACGAGACTCTAAATCAGGCAGAGATATATTGAGCATGCTAGGAAGTAAATCAGCAGTTACTACTAACATTTTACCGGGTTCGTTAAATCGGTTAAAAAAGTTAAATAGTGCTTTTTCCCACGCATCATTCCCTGCAACTAAATGCACGTCATCAATACATAGAACATCAAGTGCTTCTAAACCGTCTAATACCATAGGTCCAAAGTCAATTACTTCGCGCATAGACAGCAACATATTAGATAAGCCACGCTCTTGTGCTTTTATGCAGGTTGCATATAAAAGATGAGACTTGCCCGAATCACCTAAACCACATAGGTATGTATACTGAAACGTTTTTGCTAATTTGGAAAAGCTATCTTTTAGGTGATTAACCTCCAAAGAGTCTTCTCCCCCAAAATACGATGCAAATGTTTCGTCATCCGGTAAAGTAACCGGTAGTGCCATTTGCATCGGCTCAGACATTAGCATTATGGTGTTACCCATTGATACTCTAAGCTATTTTTATCAACAACATGATAAAATGCGCGTGGATCCTCATAATCTTTAAATGAAGAGTCTAGCCCTAACCCTTTTTTAAGATCACTCAAGTTACCAGTATGATTTAATTTAAATTCAACAAATTCCGGTGTTTTACGAACAATTTTGACTTGCGTAACAACACTTAGGCTCAATAATCTTCGTTTCGCTAATTCTATATCAACAAAACTTTGTGTGCCTTTTAGCGTGAGCGTAGCAGTTGCTTGTTCATAATAAGCATTTGGGTCAATTGCATACTCGCTTGCAAGACCTCGTGCTAAGGTATCAATCATTTGACTCACTATTTGCTGCTTATCGCCCGTTAATCTATTTGAATCAAATTGATCATCATTAGTAAAACGCCAATCTAAAATCCAATTTTCGCTATCAGCTTCTTTATACATTCTTGCTGTAATACTTCGCTCAGCACTGTAGCGTCTAGAGGCCTCTTCTACTGGTTCAGAAAAGTTACCCCATACCTCAGGAATACCTACTAGACGTCGATCTTGTAAATCAAGTAATGGAACAACGACAGGTAAACCACGACGCCCTGCTTTGTCATAAATTAACTGCTCTAATTGCGGGTAACTTTCTTGTGTTACTAATTCTCTGCGCCAATTGTCTTCAATACCTAACCATATTGCGACTAATGGACGTTGTACTCCCCATAAAGGTAAGTTTAACTCTTTGATTAGCGCGTTGATCTTTCGAGCTTCAAATTTTACAACGAGTTTCAATTGTCCATTTGCTCTCTCGTCATATTCAAACTTAAGCATATAATCAGAAATATCTTTAGTACGTTGCTGCGCTAACTTATTTTGATCCGCAGTTTCATCACCGCTTACTTTCACTAAAACATTAAGCAAAGCTTTTCGACTCGCAGCTAATCGAGTATCTCGTGTTTTGTCATCCACTTTTAAAATATCTTGATATAGATCAGTTACTTCAACTGCCGACACAGAAAAACAAAATAAAATGGATATGGCGCTAATTAATAATCTATACACAGGCTGTTAGTTCTTGGTTTTAAACTGATTTGATCCTAAATCAAAGACAGTAACAAAGCAAAATTAAATTTGTTATCTAAGGAAATGAGAGTAATTAGCTTTTATAAAAAATAAAAAAGATTAAATTAACTTCAGGAGTCTCTAAGCTCACCCGACCTACGTGATGGTGTTGATGTGAATGTGTGTTAATTGCGCGCATTTCACTTTTCTGCAGACGTAAAAAAGCCCGACTATTTCTAGTCGGGCTCTCTACAATTTGAAGTCGGTGCGCTACGCAGTAGGATGTCGTAGTGCCCACAGCGGTGGAGAGCTACAGTAAAATGCTAAACTATCTTTGTGTCGCGATATGAGTGGGTGTTAATTGCGCGCATTTCACTTTTCTTCAGACGTAAAAAAGCCCGACTATTTCTAGTCGGGCTCTCTACAATTTGAAGTCGGTGCGCTACGCAGTAGGATGTCGTAGTGCCCACAGCGGTGGAGAGTCACAGTGAAATGCTACACTCTCTTTGTGTCGGGAGTCGCTACGCTCGCCCGGCCTACGAGATGGGTGTTGCTGTGAGTGTGTATTAATTGCGCACATTTCACTTTTCTTCAGACGTAAAAAAGCCCGACTATTTCTAGTCGGGCTCTCTACAATTTGAAGCCTGGTAATGTCCTACTTTCACATAGCAAATGCTACACTATC
>NZ_AUTI01000383.1:0-10072 GCF_000497995.1 Pseudoalteromonas sp. TB25 | reverse complement strand
ATGTTGTTTTTGGTGGTAAGGCTGTCTGATGGCGTAACCGATATTATTATGGGTATGATTGCCGACAGAACGCAGTCGCGCTTTGGTAAATTTCGCCCGTGGATACTCTACTCGGCACCGTTTTTGGGCTTGTTTATGGTGTTGTGTTTTACTACACCCGACTTTAGCACCACCAATAAACTTATTTATGCTTACGTAACTTACATAGGTTTAACGCTTGCTTACACCGTAAGTAACGTGCCCTACTCGGCACTTATGGGCGTAATGACACCAGACGATACAGAGCGCACAAAGCTCTCTGGTTTTAGGTTTGCAGGTGCGTTTACGGGTGGCTTATTGGTTATGGGTTTTTTACCTGAGCTAGTGGCATTTTTTGGTGGCGGCGACAACGCCAAAGGCTATCAGCTTACTATGTACTTATTTGCCAGCTTACTTATTATTTTAATGATTATAACGTTTGCGACCACCAAAGAGCGTGTAACACCGCATGCCTCAAATGAAGGGAATTTAAAATCAGAGTTGTTTGATTTAACCAAAAGCCTGCCATTTATAATCCTACCTTTGCTTGCTACCACCCTGTTTTTTTATTACCGCGATTTATACAGCGGCGTATTTTTTGCCCTTGTTATGGCTGCAATGACATTCGTTATTAAAAAATTACTCAATAAAGATAAACAAAGCTTAACGGGATCACAGCGCGACATGGTTGATCTTCTGACCAACAAACCTTGGTTGGTGTTACTCGGCATTGGTTTTTTAACCATGATGTTTAATGGCATAAAATACGGTGTAATTGCGTACTACTTTAAGTATCACGTAGCCAATGAACTCATGGCTGGNCTGGGCAATACTTTATTGCTTTGTTGGTTGTATCTATATTTGGCGCACTTGCCACAGGTAAACTGGCCGAAATTATGGGTAAACGAAACCTATTTATTGCTTCATTAATGCTAAGCGGCATACTCACTACTGCATTTTACTGGGTACCTAGTGATAACCTTATTGCTGTATTTACCTTTGGTTGCGCTGCTGAATTTTTTGCCGCGATGATGCCAACATTATTTTTTAGTATGCTTGGTGATTCAGCCGATTATTCAGAGTGGAAAAACAAACGCCGCGCTACAGGCCTTATTTATTCTGCGGGTACATTTGTGCAAAAAACCGGTGGTGGTTTTGCCGGTGCATTAGTATTGGTGGTACTTGCAGGCTACGGCTATAACGGTATGGATGAGCTAACAATTACACAAGCCCTACCTGGTATGCAGTTACTTATGAGCTGGATACCTGCCGCATTTGCTTTTTTAGGCGCCGCATTGATGCTTATTTATCCGCTAACCTCAGCGATGACGCAAAAAATAACAGAAGACTTAGCAATTAGACGCAGTAATGTGTAAATTAACTTTTAATGACCCTTCGCACTTTATATTTTTTATAAAGTGCGAGTAAAAATACATATAAGCTAGGACATCAATGGCGACAATTTATCAAGTATCAGAAATGGCAGGTGTGTCTTTATCAACTGTTTCAAGGGTACTTAACGACAACGACTACGTAAGCAAAAAAACTAAAAAAAAGGTATTAGAAGCAATGAAAGAGCTAGGCTATCAGCCAAGTTCTATTGCTCGCTCTTTGGCGTCTAGCACTACAAACAGCGTCGGTATTTTAGTTTCTGAGTTGGATGGTCCGTTTTTTGGTCAAATGATGTCAGCCATTGAAGAGCACCTTCGTATTGCGGGTAAACACGTTATTATTACCCCTGGGCACAGTGACGAGAAAAAAGAAAAAAGCGGCTTTGAGTTTTTAATAGGCCGTAATTGCGACGCTATTATTGCCCACGTAGAAGCGGTATCAAACGAGTACCTAATTGAGTTAAGTAAAGGCAAAACCCCTATTTACTTAATGAGCCGCTACGTTAAAGAAATTGAAGAAAACTGCATTAGCCTCGACAACGTAATGGGCGGCTACTTAGCCACTAAAGCCATGATCAACAAAGGCCATAAAAACATTGCGTACATAGCAGGCCCGCAGTTTAAAGAAGACGCGTCAAATCGTTTAAAAGGCCACAAAAAAGCCCTCGCAGAATACAACCTAACCTTTGACGAAAACTTATTTTACATAGGCGACTTTAAAGAAACCGGCGGCAGCGACGGCTTAAGGCATTTTATTCAAAATAAAGCGCAAATAACCGCCCTTGTATGTGCCAATGACGAAATGGCATCGGGTGCTATGAAATACGCCCGCGAACACGGTTTTAACCTGCCAAAAGATTTAGCCATTATTGGGTTCGATAACGTAATTTTTACCAATTATCTCTACCCAACACTGACTACTATAGATAACCCAGTTCCCGAAATGGGCCGAGCTGCGGCTAACTTAGTGCTTAAAGACATTTACAAAAAAAGCGGCATAACAGTAAAGCACGTGTTTCAGCCAAAGCTTATTTTAAGAGACTCTACACCGGATATTAATTAACTTTAAATCTAAGTTATGTAACTCATTACGTACCCACTGCGTATCTAAATATTGCTCTACGTATTGCTCTACGTATTGCTCTACGTGCTGCTGCGAAAACTTTAAAAAGTGACGTGCAGCATGCGATATGTGCCTATCTGCTTGCATTACAAAAAACTCTATTCAGACATAAATGCTCACAAATATAAAACAATATCTACATAAAAACACTACAATAAAAAGCATAATAGATCCGATAATTTACCAAAAAGATCGTTTTAAATTTATTTATATTATTTAATAAAATATCACTTTACTTATTTTTAATTTGGCTCTAAATTCGCGCAAATTTTATTATTAAAGTAACCTCTCAAACTTTAAAACAGTGGTTATTTACCTTGATGAGTCGATAAACACACATGGCCGAATCAGCCGCCACAAGCACCTCTAATAACCCTTTAGCACCCGTTATCGGGCTGTCATTTTTTGCTATCGCATCCGGCTTTTTAATGAGCCTTATTCCGCTGTCGTTACCCGCATTTAAACTCGATGAAAACCTAGCGCCTTGGCTTGCGAGCATTTTTTACTTTGGCTTACTTATTGGCGCCACCACAATAGAGCGCATTGTGGTAAAAACGGGTCATCGCTTCGCATTTATATTATTTTTAAGCCTATTAATAGCAAGCGTGCTTGCACAACTTGCACTGCCAAATACCGTTAACTGGTTAATTGCACGATTTGTAGCTGGTGTTGCTGTTGCCGGTGTGTTTGTCGTTGTTGAGTCTTGGTTATTAATGACCAACACAGCAAAGTCGCGTGCTAAACGTTTGGGTTTATACATGACCTCACTTTATGGGGGCAGCGCGGTTGGTCAACTTGCTATAGGGCCGCTTGGCACCGAAGGTTCAACGCCTTATTTATTTGTAGCCTCGTTATTATTTTTAGCTATTTTAGCCCCTTTATTAATAACCAAAGGTCAGCCCGAAAAACAGCACCTTGAAAAACTACCACTAAAAGAAATAAAAACATTAAGCCACCCAGCTATGCTCGGATGCTTAGCATCGGGCTTATTACTGGGCCCTATTTACGGCTTAATGCCGGTGTATATTGCAGCACAAGCTGATCAAGCTCAGTACACAGGAACACTTATGGCGGTTATTATCTTAGGCGGCATGGTCGTGCAGCCGCTTGTGAGTTACTTATCTACTCGGCTTGAAAAAAGCTTATTAATGGGTATGTTTTGTTTAGTAGGCGCAGCCGGTGCTGTGGGTATACTACAAGCAAACACTTTAGCAGGATTAATAGTAAGCTACTTAATACTAGGCGCATGCAGCTTTGCACTTTACCCGATTGCTATAACACTTGCGTGCGACTCATTACCAATGGCAAAAATAGTATCTGCAACTGAGGTAATGCTTTTGAGTTACAGTATTGGGTCGGTATTTGGCCCTATGCTTGCTGCAAATTTATCTGATGCACCCAACGGTATTGTGTTTTATTTAGCAGGCTGTTTAATCACTACCTGTATTTATATGTTTATTAAAAGCATTAAAAATATTCGCGCGGGTAAAACCCCAGTTGCAGGCTAATTTTTAGCTTAAATACACGCTTGCTTATTAACTAATTCTAGCTGTTAAACATCTTGATTTAACAGCTAAAACTATTATTTAGCAGTGAGTTTTTTATGTGGGCTCAAAAAAAACATCTTTTTCCACCCTTGGTTTTGCGTTGTAAAAAGCCACGGCATGGGCACTAACGATAAAATAGAATAATGCACATGAGGCTGTTTTCCTGCGGCATTTCCGGTATCGCCCAGTAAGCCAATTTGACTGTTTATGCTTACTACATCACCTGTACTTACCGAGTAGTTATTTAAATGTGCAAAATAATGCACGCGCCATTTAGGCCCAAGCACCGCAACCACCTTACCACCACGAGTTAACTCACCTGCAAATATAACAATACCGCTTGTTGAGGCAACTACGGGAGTATTTTTTGTGCCAAAAATATCAATTCCTTTGTGCACACCCGACCTACCCCAAGGCTCGTACCAAAACGTGTTATGGTTCCAATCTTTACTTGTGGCACCTTGTACCGGAATCATTATTTTTTCGGGAATTAGTAAGCCTATAATTAGTAAAGTAGCTATTCCAATTGAAATCCACTTAAGTACTTTCACTTTTCTATCCTTGATATTTAAATAACTTATACTGGTAAATTATTAGCCATAATAACTGAACTCATCATGAGTCGTATTTATGGTTTTATTTATGAAGTTTTATTTGAATGAAATACCCGACTAACATGTACTAAGCTGATCAATTTCAAAACAGGTTTTATAAGTAATTGAGCACTGCCCGCTATAAACAACCATGTGCCACTTTCTATTAGTGAGTCATTTAAAAAGAAAAAACTGCCAATTAAAAACCACACAGCAATCAAAAAATCGTTAAACGCTCCCAGCGCTTCATATCGTCGCTGGATGGTAATATGCTCTTGTCCTAAATCTAAAATAAACTGATTACTGGGGTCCATAAGTACTGCTCACTCTTTTATTTAATAATTTAAAAAGCTTGTTTTCACAAGCTAAGCCGCACCATACAATAACAAAATTTACGCAATAAAAAACGCTGGCCAATGCGAATCAGCCAACGTTTTTATTGTTTGTGCAATACTTAACTAATCGTTTATTTTTTCTCTTTTTCTAAACGCTTTTTAAGACTTAATGCAGCATCGGCGGCTAATAAACGCATAAATTCAGAGCCATTACTTTGCTCGCCTTGGCCTGCGCCTATTACAATTTCAGGCACTAAACGGCTATTACCTAGGCTTGTAAATAAAGCGGTTTGAATTTTAACTTCTGCTTTTAGCGTTTCATCAAATACATACTTTGGATCAAGTGCAGCAGACTTAGCTCTTAAACGAGCCTCAGCTAAAACGTCCATACCTAATGCTTCTAAACGTTGTTGCTTTAGAATCTCTTCTTGCTCTTTCGCAAGCTCCGCTTTTACAGCCACTCGTTGCTGCGCAGAAATAATGGCATTTGCCTTAATTCGTTCAGCATCAATTTGCTCTTTTATTTTTAGCTTTTCAGATTCAGCACGTTGCTTAGCAATTGCTTGTTCACCTAAAGCCACTTCAGTACGCGCTTGTTGCTCTGCTTTTTTAAGGTTTTGACGCGCTAGCGCTTCATCAGCAGCAGCCTGCTTTTGGGCTTCAAGGCGAGCATTTACTTTGCTTTCGTAGTCAATATCAATAATGCTGGCATCAACTACTGTAATACCGTAAGCGCCTAAAATGGGTGCGTTACGCAGTGTATTACCCTCATCATCCATTTTAATATTAATAGTGACACGTTGCTGTTTACTTAAATTACCTAAGTCGTCAGATTTATCGCGCTCACCTGTACTAATAATTTGCTCAGTAACAAAAATACCGTTGGTTAATTGATCTGCAAAATCTTGGCTTAATTGACCATTACCACCAGAGTAATGTTGCTCTACCGACATCATTCGCGCCGACGCTTTTACATTTTCGGTGGTTGCACGCATTAATAAATTAGATATTAATGTTTCTTGTGAACCAAACTCTTCGTGTATTTTAAGTAAACCACGTAGAGCACCCGACTCTGCTGCTGGTACATTGCCTGGTAATCTAAAACGAGAGACACCTCGTGCGCCACCTGTTGTGGTATCTAAAAATCGAATTGGTATTAGCGGTACAATTGCGCTTGCTGTTGCACCGGCATCGCCCGTAAAGTTAATCGAAATTACTTTTTTATAAGCAGATGTACTACCAAACGCTTTTAAGTAAGGGCCGGCTTGATTTATTACGGTTAAGTTACCTGTAAAAGCCGATTGATGTACTAAACGCTCATCTGCTTCATTCCACGAAACAACTTGCGATGTAAGGGTTGCTATCACTACCAATACAACAACAATTGATGACACTATAATTACATTACGACGACCAAATCGACTCATAAATGAGTCACTTTTTACTGCTGGGACTGCTTTTTCGCTATCCATTTTTATTACTCTCCATGTTTAATTTCTTTTTAACAAAGTAAATAATTTCCTGTTCACTCAAATGTGCGCAAAAGCTACCAGAGCGATGTAACTCAACAAATGTTGCAAGGATTTCTTCTTTACCTTTAGCTGTTTTATCTTGGTTTTCTTGTGTTTGATTTTTTTCTGTTAGTTGAGTGATTAGTTCATCAACTATCGTGTCTTTATCAAACAGTACGTTGTATTCCTTGGATTTTCTTACCCGACTTTTATGTACGTTGCTGTAAATTACATAAAGTGCAACGCATAAAATAATAACAAGTAAACTTAACCCTATAATATAAAAAATCATAAGCTCTACTTAAATTAGTTTAAATACTTAATGAGCAATAACAATTGTAAGCATTGCTTAACAAATGTTAACCCAGTAATTTTACAGTAAACCCGAGTAAAAAACAGATTAAAAATAAAGTTCATCAGGTATACAGTTATAAGCGCACATAAAAGTAAGCTTTTTCAAACAAAAAATGCCAGTCAGTTATTAACTGACTGGCACTAAGCTAATATTCATTAAAGTGCTTTTTACATTATTCGCATGGCCCCCAATCAACACCGTTTTCACCGCATTCATACAGCATTGTTCCATCTTCTCGGCGAGTCTCTCTAAACCATTGCCCTTCAATTGTTTTTATAATACGTACGTTGTCTGTGGTTTTGTATTTACGCCAAAAGCTAGCATCAATAGATGTTTCGTCATCAAACTTATAAGGCATAGCAGCGAGTACGGTCACTAAATCTTGAGTTTCTAAGTCAGTAGCTTTGTCTTTAACATTTACCCAATCAGATAATGTTTGAAAGTCGGCATTTTCTTCTCTAAAGGCAAAGTCAATTTGGTAAAACGATCCTGACTCAGTATAGCTAATGCTAAAACCTCGCTCGAACGGTGTATCTAAATTAGCACTAACGCATTCATCTGCTGTTGGGAAGTTAACCGATGGGCTAGTATTAGTAACGCCATAAAGCACATTGCTTTGCTCAAAACTAACGTTCTCAATGCTAGAGCATCGGTAAGTACGATCGGCGTTAATGTAAACATCGTCTCTAACTGTTAATTTTCCATTTAACGATTCTTCGCCCCAAGGCGTATCTATTGAATCCAATCGAGACAAAATAACGTCAATTTTGTCGAGTTCGTCTGTATTTTGAAGCTTTACTTGCTCATAAATAAGTTCAGCGCCTGCAAAAATAACTTTGTCGCGGTACCATGCATTTTCAAACCCATACTCTGCATCTTTTGCTGTGTCTTGATAAATCACTGCTCTTACTTCTTCTGCATCAGGATACTGAGCATCTAGCTCTTGCTTGAATTTATAGGCGGCTTTTAACCCCTTAACAATTGCTTGTGCTCTGTCGTAAGCGTCGCTGTCGTTAGTAGCGATAAAATCTGAATAAATTTGTTCCGTCGACAAATTATAATGCGCAACCAAGTTTTGCATAACATTTGTTATTTCGCTTTGAAGGTTTGCCAGTAGCTCAGTATTTTCTTTAAGTGCATCACAACTTAAATTATTGTTACCAATTTTTTGTAATTGAAGGCTCAACTGTTCCCAAATAACGGTTGTTAAAGGGGATATATTTCGAATATCTTCATCAGTCAGAGCCTCAATTGAGGGTGGAAATGACATTTGATACGCTTGTGTTACCTCTCCTAAATCCTCGTCAATTGCGCCGACAGGTACATCAACGTACATAGTTGAATACGGCACACACAGCGCCTGCTCTTCTGTAAAATTAAAACTATAATTACCCGATTCTTCAGAGACTACAGAAGGTTCTGATTGCTCGTCAAAAGTACCATCGCCATCAATATCCAGCCATACTATTGCACCAGATACATAACCATCAATAACCTTTCCTGTAAGAGAGATAGTGTTAACTTCTACGGGCTCTACTTTCACGGGATCTGGCTTAGCTACAACTGGCTCTACAACGGCCGCTTTATCACCGCCACCACATCCAACAAGGCCTAGCGTAAACGCTAATGAAATAGCTAACTGACTTTTTTTAAAAAACATACAAAGACTTCCTTTTTTGCACTTTAATTATTATTAAAAATCATATTGTTATAAATTAAATAAGTTACTTTAATACAAAATAAGTAATGCCAATCTGCTTATATATGGGTTCTAGTTAACGTTAAGAAATTACGCTAGAACGAGGCAAAAATTTTTGTATCTAGTTGTTCTAAATAAAATTTTAACGACGTTATAGTGCAATTTAATTTGTTAAGTTACTCAAAGATTTATGCAGGTTGGTATAAATTTAAACAACAGAAATTTATTGAATTTTTATGGGGGGATGGCAACAAGTTAACATGCCCTGTACCTATATAGTGACACAGCATGTTATATTTAGCTCTTACATTTGTTAATTAAATATAACAAATGCCAGCTATTCTTAACTAATATGGACTACAGGCACCTAGAGTAAAGGGCTCAAGTGATGACCGAGTTTTGTAAACGAATGTATATTATACATAGGTTGGTTTAGAGCCCTTCGAAAACTCTAAACCAATTATATAAGTAAACCATTAGCATTTTTGATTCGCTCTTAAAATTAAAAAGCCACCTAATTAAGGTGGCTTATGTTTATTGCATTGTGTTTCTAAAGTGCCTGAGTATCGTTTTCTTCGCGTTTATAAATATAGGTTTGTTGGGTTTTAAAGCCAAAACCAATTGGTTCAGCGCCATTTACTAGCTTAACTTTTCCACCTTCAACATTTAAATTTGGCCCAAGTATTTCAATAGCTTTTATCGGCTTATCAGAACCTTTAACCCCAGGGCCTATTAAATAAAACTGACTAACTTGCGTTACATCCGTTGCATCATCCCAATCGCACTTACCATCCGCATCATTATCTGCACACGACGGGCCTTCCCCAAAAAATAGTTTCGGTGTATCAGGTACATCATTACTTGTTGCAAATTTCACATCGTCATAAACCTTCGTTCCATAATGCAAATGAAAGGCGTAAAGCGAACCACCACCACCCGTTAACGAACATTGGTTTTGTGTTGATGATGAAGATGCAGGCGTAAAGGAAGTAAAGTAAGCAACCCCACCAACGACCGTTGCTGCAGCAAGGGACTTTTCGCCTGTCCCTAATTCGTATCGCCACCCTTTAAATTCGGCTAACTTAACTTCAAGGTTAACAAATTTATCAACGTCATCAAGTGCATTACCAAATGGGTCTTCATTCATTTTCATTAAATCATCTGGCATTATTGGGGCTGGAAATTCAGTAAATATTTTTGTTAGGGTGTTTTCATCACGGATCATATACAGCTGATCTTGCTCATTAGTAGCAAGTGGGTTTGAACGATTTCCGCTACCTATAACTATTGCGTCGTACGGGGTATCTAAACGGGTGGTGATCATTTCACCACCATAATTGGTTTTAGTAACTTTACTAAACAGCGTTCTAGCAACTAATGGTTTGTAAAAAAAACGTCTGTCTTGCGACGCTAATGTACTGCCAAGTTCCGCAAGTTTAAAATGGGTAATATCACCTTCATCTTCACTAGGAATATCTACTCGCCAAATATTACCGCCAG
>NZ_AUTI01000382.1:0-7514 GCF_000497995.1 Pseudoalteromonas sp. TB25 | reverse complement strand
TGTAGCCGATGAGATACTAGCAGCCCCTTTTGCCATAGTTGGATCTATTGGTGTGATAGCTCAAATACCTAACTTTAATAAAATATTAAAGAAAAATGATGTGGAATTTGAGCAAATTACTGCAGGTGAGTTTAAACGTACGCTTACTTTATTTGGTGAAAACACAGATAAGGCCCGTGAAAAATTTCGTGAAGAAATTGAACAAACACATGATTTATTTAAAACGTTTGTAAGCACTCAACGCCCAAGCTTAGATATAAACTTAGTTGCGACAGGCGAGCATTGGTTTGCAACTCAAGCGATTGATATAGGTTTGGTAGATGTTATAAAGACAAGTGATGATGCATTGCTGGAGCAGCAACATGAGCGCCAAATTTATAAGATTAAATACAAAATTAAAAAGGGATTAAGCGATAAGCTAGCTCTTGGCCTGAGTAGTGGTGTAAATAAAGTGGGAATAAACTTACTCTCTAAATTTAAATCCCTAAATCCTTAGATTAGAATTTTTTTACGATTCAGTTTAATTCTTTCTACTCGAAAAAAAACCTTGATGTATTGCATCAAGGTTTTTTTATAGCTGTATAAATGTAGCTTATGAGTCAATAGACTTATGATAATCTTCTAAGTCTTTAGCTGCATTAGGGTCGTTAAAGATGCTCTCATCAAGTTCACCTTCAGACTTGGCAACAACACAGGTAACCATACAATCACCGGTTACATTAACTGCTGTACGTGTCATATCAAGTAATCTATCTACACCGATAATAATTGCAATCCCTTCTACAGGTAAGCCAACTTGATTAAGTACCATCGCGAGCATTATTAAGCCAACACCTGGTACGCCTGCTGTACCTACAGAGGCAAGTGTTGCTGTTAGTATAACCATTAGATAATCAGAAATTGTTAAATCTACACTAAACACTTGTGCAATGAATACGGTANGCATGATGGCAGTGCCATCCATGTTAATGGTAGCACCCAGTGGGATAGTAAATGAGGCAACCGAGTTATTAGCACCTAGTTTTTTAGTAGCAGTTTCAAGTGTAATAGGCATAGTTGCGCTTGAGCTCGAGGTACTAAATGCAAATAAGCATGTGTGCTTCATTTTTGCTAAGAAAATAAGCGGGTTTAAGCCCGTTAATATTTTTAAAAGCAATGTGTAGTTTACGAAAGCATGTAATAACAGTGCAAGCACTACAACGCCAAAGTATTTGGCTAGGCTAACAATTAAGTTAAGCTCAATTGTTGTAAATAGTTTTGCCATTAAAAAGAACACGCCATAAGGTGCAATGTTCATTAACAGCGTAACTAGTTTTAAGATTACTGTGTTTAAATCTTCAAAAACACTTGCTACGCGTTTGCCTGTTTTACCACTTAATGCCATTGCTACACCAAATAATAGTGCAAACACTATAACTTGAAGCATATTACCCTTGGCCATGGCTTCAAATGGGTTAGTAGGAAACATATCTATAATTACACGTGCAAGGGTAGGCGCTTCTTTAGCATCATAAGTTGCATTAGATGGCAAGCTTATACCTTCACCAGGGCTAAATAATAAGGCAAGTGTAATCGCCACTGTTATAGCAATAGCTGTAGTTAATAAATATAAACCAATAGATTTACCACCTAGGCGGCCTAGTTTTTTAGGGTCGCTTAAGCTACAGGTACCACAAACGAGCGATACAAAAACAAGAGGCACAACTAACATTTTTAAGCTGGCAATAAATATTTGGCCACCAACATGGAAAATACCATCAACAAAAAAGGCTTTAATTGGCAAAGAGAATAACCCAAGTGGTATTAGATAATCGTCTTCACCAGCTAATATAGCCTGAAATATAAAACCTACTGCAACCCCAAGCGCCATACCAATCATGATGCGAGTGGTTAAACTCATTGAACGGATTTTTGACATATTCCCTGATCTACATTTTATAAATTTGCCATAGACTACCAGCAAGGAAATATTTACTACAGAAAAAATTGGTATTTATTTAAAATTATTTTGCGCAAAAAAGTAATAAAAAACTGAGATTTTAGACTAAGTTATAGGTTAATATTAAGTGAAAATTAATTTTGGTTATAATAACAACGCTAGGGAGAGGTTCATGCCTTTAATGCGACTGCTCGGCATTTCATTGCTAAGTTTTTTACTCACAGCCTGTGGTGGCGGTGGGTCACTTGAAAAAGACGGCTCCATTAGTGATGGTGATTCCACGACGGAAACATCAACCTATACAATAAGTTTGAAAGGTTATTTGAAAGCGAGTGATACTGAGTCGAATAGTGTTACTGCTGATGCTCCTTTAGAATTAAGAGCTAGTTTAGTTAATGAAGATGGTGATGCAGTGTCTGGCGAGCGTATTACATTCACGTTAGCGGATTCTATTGGTGAGCTAGACCCAGTAGCAGGTACCGCTCTTACTCAATCAGATGGCGTAGCGACTATTGAACTAATAGCAGGTTCAAGTGCAGGTGCAGGTGAAGTTACAGCCACTTTTACGATTGATAGTGTCAGTTACACGGATACATTTGCTTTTGAATCTGATGGTACCGCGTCAACAGAACCTCAGTTAAATATCACAGCTGTAAACAGTTCAGGTGAGAATACTCGTAATGTTGATTATTCAAACCCTCTTACTGTTCAAGTTGAGCTAGAGATTGATGGAAAGCCTGCTGCATTTAAGCTTGTTGAATTCGTACTCACTGGTTTAGGAACAATCAATCCAACTAACGGCACAGCACTAACAAATGCTCAAGGCATTGCAACAATAAGCCTTCTAGCTGGTACAGAAGTTGGTGCAGGTTCTATAGTTGCAACCTACACTGATAATGAAAACATTGTTTACAGCTCGGATGGTTATACATTTACTACCGAAGGTGATGCACCCGTTCAGGGTGAGTCGTTAGACTTTTCTATAGGATTGAGTCTTACATCTTCGACTTCATTGACCGAAATTAGTACCATTAGTGCAGCCGATAGTGGTGTGGTTAAAGCAACTGTTCTTGATGGTGATGGTATTAAAGTAGAGGGGGCCGTTGTTAATTTTTCTTCTACCCTAGGTAATCTTATCCCAAGCATTGGAACAGCATTAACAAACGAAAATGGTATAGCTTCACTTAATTTAACTTCAGGTACTGTCGAAGGTGCTGGTTTAATAACCGCACAGTATGAAGGTGTGGAGAAAACGTTGGGCTTTTACACCCGAGGCGATGCTGTAAACCCAGATCAAAGCACTGCGGATATCAATTTTAAAATTTTGCAAAACTGTCCGGTTGATTTTAAAACAACTAGAGATGCAAGTTTATGTGAAGAGGTAACAAGTATTTCAGGTGATTCTTCAGCTATTTTATTTATTGAAGTTACTAATGAAGACTCTACAACACCACTTACTCAAGCTTTAGTAACCGCTACTACTACTATTGGATCTATTACTCCTTCAACAGGCACTGCAATTACAGATGCAAATGGTATCGCACTACTCGATATTGTTCCTGGGCAGGATGTAGGGGCAGGTGAAATCACCGTGTCTGTACTTAATAGTAACTTGACTAAAGCGTTTCAGATTGCTGCGGTAGATATCGAAATTTCTATTTCGAGCTCTATTGCTGATGATGAGCTATTAGCGGCAGGGGCTACGGCTCTAATTTCTATTGAAATTTCTAAAGATGGTGAGTTATATACAACTCCATTAACGGTTGAATTCTCATCGGGCTGTGTAAGTTCGGGGCAGGCATCAATTGATGAAACAGTGACTAGTATTGGTGGATTTGCACGTTCAACATATCGCCCTTTAACTTGTGTGGGTGGTGATATTATTACAGCAACGGTTATTACTGGTGGAGATACGGTTTCTGCAAATACTACAATTAATGTATCACCTGCAAATATTGGTTTTTTACAGTTTATAGATGTTACAGAGCCTGTAATTGCACTAAAAGGTACTGGTGGTGCTAACCGCACCGAAATTTCAGAAGTGACTTTCAAACTTGTCGATTCAAACGGGAACGATTTAGCGTCAAGAACGGTTAACTTTGAACTTTCAACTGCTGTAGGTGGCATTACATTAGGCACAGCAAGCGCTATTACTAATGCCAGTGGCGAAGTGAAAACATCAGTACTATCTGGTTCGATTGCAACACCTGTACGTGTTATTGCATCAAGTGAGGAAGAGGTTGAAGGCAATACAGTCATTGTTACGGCTCCCTCAGATATTCTTGTTGTTAGTACGGGTATAGCTGATCAAAATAGCTTTTCTTTATCACGCTCTGAATTTAACGCACATGGTTTGAATGTTGATAGTACAGAGGTATCAGTAAATGTGCGTTTAGCCGATCACTTTAATAATCCTGTTCCAGATGGTACGGCCGTTACTTTTATTACAGAAGGTGGAGTTATTGAGCCAAGTTGTACTACAACGAATGGAGCATGTAGCGTTACTTGGACAAGTAGCAACCCGCGTCCTTTTACTGATTCAATGTACGAAAATACAATTGCTCAAAAATGTGATGGTGGATTACCGTGCCCATTAGGTATTTTAAATAATGATCTTACAATAGATTTACCACTTGGTGGACGAGCAACCGTTCATGCATATGCTATTGGTGAAGAGACTTTTTCAGACTTAAATGGTAATGGTTACTTTGATAGCGAAGACTTCTTTGATGATTTATTTGATATCCCAGAAGCTTTTATTGATAACAATGAAGATGGTACTTTTGGCGGTAAAGATTGCAGTGATGGAACAGACCCATGTTCTCGTGACAATTCAACTGGTGATGAGTTTGAAGAGTTCGTAGATTTTGATGGTAATGGCACTTGGACTACCCAAAACGGTTTATACAATGGTTTACTATGTCGTGAAGAAGACGAAACCGCAGGACTGTGTAGCCGTCAATTGGTTAATGTATTTCAAAACCAAGAGATTGTAATGTCTGGCGATGAGGCTTTCTTTAGGTTAGTAACCTATGCTGATGATTGCTCTGCTATTACAGGCGTAACAGCGACTGAGGTACGTGTAAATAGTGACCCCACAAGCCCTTTAGTGCTTAGTTCAACAGGCCAACGGATGTGTGGAGTTAATTCAATAGACTTAACAGAAGCAACAGGAACTAATAGTGTGGGGTTAACAGTATTCATAGCTGATGTCTATAATAACCCTTTACCCGTTGGGAGTGAGGTAACTATTGCCTCTGAAAATGGTATTCTAACGGGTACTAACAGTTATATCTTTCCTAATACCACAAGTTT
This sequence comes from Pseudoalteromonas sp. TB25, assembly GCF_000497995.1. NCBI lineage: Bacteria > Pseudomonadati > Pseudomonadota > Gammaproteobacteria > Alteromonadales > Pseudoalteromonadaceae > Pseudoalteromonas > Pseudoalteromonas sp. TB25. Next base: position 2,260 of record NZ_AUTI01000382.1, on the reverse strand, counting down.
TGTGCCTGTAGGCATTTCGTTTGGTATAACAAGAGAGCCAGCCGATGGAAGAAATGATATAACTGATGGTTTTTTAACAATTAGTGTTGAAGCTACATCGGGTCTTATTACGTCAACTTCAATTGTAGTTACTGATGACGCTAAGCTATAATTTTATGATGTTTTAAAAAAATGCCAACCTTTAGGTTGGCATTTTTGTTTCTGTTCTATATATTCCACATCAATTAATCTAAAAACACCTGTTTGTTTAATTTAACGACAAAAATTGTTCGTTTATTCAGTAAATACTGAAAAGTTTGTATTAAAAGCTTGTAACAACTAGTGTTTGTAGATATACCTATAAATATTCGCGCCGCTTATGTCGGCAAAACACATTTTTAATATTTGGTTAGAAATAGGCAACTATGGGCAAATCGCTAGTAATTGTAGAGTCACCTGCTAAGGCTAAAACAATTAATAAATATTTAGGTAATGACTTCATCGTAAAGTCCAGTATTGGGCATGTACGTGATTTACCTACTTCAGGTTCGAGCAAAGCTAAAGTGCCGGCAACTAAAACGCCAGCAGAAGTTCGCAAAATGGAACCTGAAGAGAAAGCAGCGTATAAAAAGCAACGAGATTATACTAACCTAGTCGCGCGTATGGGTATTGATCCTGAGCAAGGTTGGGAGCCGCATTATGAAATCCTGCCAGGTAAAGAGAAGGTTGTTCAAGAATTACAAAAGCTGGCTGAAAATGCAGATCAAATATACCTCGCAACGGATTTGGATAGAGAAGGGGAAGCAATTGCTTGGCACCTTCAAGAAATCATTGGCGGCGAACCTGAAAAGTATAAGCGCGTAGTTTTTAACGAGATTACCAAAAACGCAATACAACAAGCCTTCGAAACACCAGGTGAGCTTAATACTGACATGGTTTACGCTCAGCAAACACGACGCTTTTTAGACCGTGTTGTAGGCTTTATGGTTTCTCCTTTGTTGTGGGCAAAAGTTGCACGTGGTCTATCTGCAGGACGAGTTCAGTCTGTTGCGGTACGCTTATTAGTTGAGCGTGAACGTGAAATTAAGGCATTTATCCCTGAAGAGTTTTGGGATATTCACGCTGATGTTAAGAATACTGAGTCTGAGTTACGCTTAGAAGTAACCAAACAAGCAGGAAAGGCATTTAAGCCTGTAAATGAAGCTCAGGCTAGTGCAGCTGTTAAAAGCCTTGAGAATGCAGAATACAAAGTAATTAGCGTTGAAGAAAAACCAAGTAAAAGTCGCCCAAGTGCGCCATTAATTACTTCAACCATGCAACAAGCGGCAAGTACACGCCTAGGTTATGGCGTTAAAAAGACTATGATGCTCGCTCAGCGTTTGTATGAAGGCGGTTATATTACTTATATGCGTACCGATTCAACCAATCTTTCAAAAGATGCGGTTGAAATGTGTCGTGAGTATGTAACGAACGAGTTTGGTGCTAAATATTTACCAAAAGATCCAATTAACTATAGCTCTAAAGGCAATGCACAAGAAGCGCATGAGGCAATTCGTCCTTCAAGCGTTACAGTGTTGTCTGGTCATATCGAAGGCGTAGATGCCGATGCTAAAAAGCTGTATGAGCTAATTTGGCGTCAGTTTGTAGCGTGTCAAATGGTACCTGCTGAATACGACTTAACAACACTGACTGTTGCTGCTAACGATTTCCAGCTCAAAGCAAAAGGCCGCGTGCTTCGCTTTGATGGTTGGACAAAAGTACAACCTGCGGTGCGTAAAAAGAACGAAGAAGATCAATCACTGCCAGCTGTTAAAGAAGGTGAAATACTTACTTTAATAGAACTTGATCCTAAGCAGCATTTTACTAAGCCGCCAGCTCGCTTTAGTGAAGCTAGTTTAGTAAAAGAGCTTGAAAAGCGTGGTATTGGTCGTCCATCTACTTATGCGTCGATTATATCAACAATTCAAGATCGTGGTTATGTACGTGTAGAAAATCGCCGTTTCTTTGCTGAAAAAATGGGTGAAATTGTTACTGACCGCTTAGTTGAAAACTTCACTGATTTAATGAACTTTGATTTTACAGCTAAAATGGAAGGTCGTTTAGATGACATTGCTGAAGGCGAGCGTGTATGGACTCAAGTTTTAGATAAGTTTTATGCTGATTTTTCAACGCAACTAACTGTCGCTAAAGACGAGCCAGAGAATGGTGGCATGCGTCTTAATGAGATGGTTGAAACCGATATAGAATGTCCTACATGTAGCCGCAAAATGGGCATACGTAC
>NZ_AUTI01000381.1:0-2599 GCF_000497995.1 Pseudoalteromonas sp. TB25 | reverse complement strand
CCAAACATGCGCTGCCCTTTGGGTTCTTTCTAGGGACGATTAACTCTTTGTTGCTCGGTTTTTACTTAGCCCACTAGGTTACAAACCTCGCGCCGCGATTTAATCGCCCCTAGATTGAACAAATTTCAATCCACAAAGAACAACACGCCCTAATCAATTTGAGGGATTAAACCGCACGATAACATCGTTAAAAATTCCTAATATAGAACAACTAAATAACGAAATTTTTGCCTTGTTATCGATACGGTTTTTTACCTCAAAATAGACAACTTAATTAAGCGAATTGGTATAAATATGGTCAATTGTGTACATAAATTTGGTGGTTCAAGCTTAAGCTCTAGTGAGCGCTATCAAAGCGTAGCTAAAATAATTATTGGGCATACTCAGCCGGGCGACTGTGTTGTGGTATCTGCTGCAGGTAAGACTACAGATACACTTGTGTCGTTGTGGCAAAGTTATCAGCTGCAAGACACGCAAGCTGTCGCTGATATTTTACTGCAGTTAAATAACCATCAAAGCGATTTAATTGAGCAGTTATTACAAGCTGATTTAAAGCGCTGCGCACTTAGAACACTAAATACCGAGCTTAGTAATATTGCAGAACTTGCTCAAGCTGAGCAGTTGAAAGAGGCTGCGTTACTTGCGCATGGGGAACTGTGGTCAGCACGTTTACTCGCTACTTATTTACAGCAGTTAAATATTGAGGCGTGTGCTCAAGATGCCCGTAGTCTTTTTACCTTGAACGATGGTGAATTAATGCATGCGCAAAATGCGCAGCAATGTCGACAGTCAATTTTGCCTAATAAGATAAATGTTGTTACTGGGTTTATTGCCGCTGATACGAAAGGTGAGACCGTAACACTTGGACGCAACGGTAGCGATTATAGTGCAACACTACTTGCAAATTACTGTAATGCTAAGCAAGTATGTATTTGGACCGATACACAGGGAGTGTTTAGCACTGATCCTCGTAAGGTAAAAAAAGCGATTAAGTACGGCAAAATTTGTCGCGGACAAGCTAATATATTAGCTCGTTTGGGTAACCCTGTATTACATGCAAAAACACTATCGCCACTTAAAAACAGCGATATTAAGCTAGCTGTTCGTAGTAGTTTTGATGTGCAAGCAAGCCCAACAGATATAGTAAAAGAAGGTTCAGCAAAGAAAAAGCGTTTTATAACCACGCTGCAAAATGTTGATTTGTTAATGGTTGAAGGATTAAGTGAAGGTGAGGTCGCAAGCGTTAGTCAGCTTATTCAGCATAGCCTTCATCATTTTAACCATAATGGTGAAGTGTATTTAGTAGTACCGGCTGCACAAACATATCAAGTTATTAATTACTTTGCTGGTAGAGCTAATATTAGTGAGTCAAATTTAAATGGCTGTGCAATTATTGCCCCTGAGCAAGACGTTAGCGTATTAAAACTGCAAGCTTTAGAAGTATTAGCTGAGCAGACTATAAAACCGCGTTTTGTGCATCAAGATAATGGTTATGTTTTATTACTAACAGACCAATTTATAGATAGCGATATACAAAGCGCCTTACACGATAAGCTAATCAATAAAGGCCAAGAAATAGCCGTTATAGTTGCGGGCCTTGGCAATGTAGGCGATGCTTTTATTGAGCAGTTATCGGCACAATTTGAGCGTTTATCAGACGACTTTAGTATTAAATTGGTAGCGCTGGTTCGCTCTAAACATATGTTATTTAATGCAAGTGGCATAAATATATCGCAATGGAAAACTCAATGGCAGCATGAGGCGAATAGCTATGAAGCTGCGGAATTACTTAATGCGATAAGCGAGCTTGACTACGAACATAAAGTTTTAATTGATATTACTGCAAGTGAGCAGTTTAGCTTTTTATATACAGATTTTGTAGACCGAGATTGTCATTTAATTAGTGCTAACAAATATGCAGGTACAGCACCTACTTCTTGGTATAAAGCACTTCGTAGTAACCTTGGCGAACGTAATTTACATTGGCGATATAATACAAGTGTAGGTGCAGGCTTACCTATCAATTTTGCTTTGGCTGATTTGCAAAATAGTGGTGATAAAATTACGCGTATTGAAGGCGTGTTCTCGGGTACACTTTCGTGGTTATGTAGTAAGTATGATGGTACCACTGCTTTTTCTGAGTTGGTATTAGAAGCACAGAAAATGGGGTTCACAGAGCCTGACCCTCGCGAGGATTTATCTGGACGAGATATGCAGCGTAAGTTACTTATTTTAGCCCGAGAGTTAGGTATAGAGCTTGAGCTTGATGATATTAGCTTATCGGCATTAATGCCCGGTGAGCTTGCGCTAGGAAGTTGGGAAGACTTTCTAAACAATAAAGCCCAGCTAGATGCGTTCATTGAAGAGCATGCTGATACAGCAAAAGCTAATAACTCAGTACTGAGATACACAGGCCTATTAGATATAACAAAAACTGAAGTTATCGCTAAAGTAGGAGTTACGTATGTGCCCAATGGGAATGCGTTAGCAAACCTTACACCTGGCGATAATATTTTTGTAATTAATAGCAAATGGTATAGTGATAACGCGCTTGTGATTCAGGGGCCTGGGGCTGGGAAAGAAGTAACCGCTGCGGGTG